>CAZSPJ010000034.1:2056-6647 GCA_964608795.1 uncultured Candidatus Poseidoniales archaeon
GCGCCGTCCCTGACCCAGTCGGCCCATTCGTGGATGACCTCACTGCCCCAGTCAATGGCCCCTTCGGGAACCAGCAGATCGTGTATCCTGACTACCAGATTGGCCTCGCCGTGTTCGGCGTGAGCGGGTACTATGGCGACATCGCCGCTGGCGCCGTCGCCTATCCCGACAATGACCTCGGCCTCGTTGGGATCGTCAGTCAGCGTCGCTCCAGCCCGGTGCAGTCTGTCAGCCAATGCATGGTAGAAGGCGTCTACTGCCCCACTGATGTGGACTGTCTTCGGCATTCTACCACTATGCCGCAGACTCTGCTTCGATGCTATCTGCCGATGTGAACCGACGAAGCCCATCACGCAGGACATCGATGATTAGGTCAATCTCGGCTGAGGTGACGGCGAAGTGAGGGGTGAACCTGAGGGCGTTCTGGCCGCCGTGGATTACCCCCAGCCCGTTGAGCCTGCACCACTCCTCAACGCATCCGAAGCCGACGACCGGTAGGGTCTCGGGATTGAGTTCCACGCACAGCAGCAGGCCGGTCCCCCGGACCTCGATTATGGTCCCCGGAATCTCCTCGGACAGCGCCTCGAGTTTACGAACGAACTCGATGCCACGGTCCCTGATGTTCTGCCTCAGTTCGGGGGTGATTCGATCGAGCACAGCGATTGCAGTCTCGAGTGCCCTCGGGTTGGTTGTCATCGTGTTGCCGTAGATTCCGACTACGTACAGACCCGCGGCCCGCTCGGAGAGACCGACCACGGAAAGCGGGTACTGTCCGGCATTGAGGGCCTTGGACCAGGTCTCCATGTCAGGTACTTCGCAGTCCTCGAAGCCGTCGTAGTCAACGATGCTCAGGCAGCCCTGCCCGCGCAGCCCCGCCTGTATCGAATCGATAATCAGCATGCTTCCGTGCGCGGTGCACAGTGAACGCGCCGCGTCGTAGAACTCTCTGGTGACGCACTGGCCGGGCTTGCCCTCGCCCATCACCGGCTCCATCGCCATCAGCTCGATGTAGAAGCCCTCGTCGTCAGCGCGGGCGAAAGCCGCTCGCAGCGCCTCGACGTCATTTGACTCGACGAACATCACGTTGTCGCGGTCGCGGAAGGTCGCGAGGTTATCCTCGTAGCCTTCACTGCACGAATCGGAGATCATGGCGGGTCTCTGTGTCCTGCCGTGGAAGGCGTTGTTCAGCGCCAGCAACTTGGTCGGTTTACCCTCGTGACGACCTCCCTGTTCGGTCATGGATTTGGTGTTGGCGTCAGCAATCCTCATCGAAATGGTGACCGACTCCGAGCCGCTGTTCAGGCAGACGAAGCGAGAGAACGGGCAGCCGCCCCTCTTGTGTCCGACCTCCCTGCGCAGCCTCTCAGCCAGCCGTTTCTGGCTGAACGATGGGGTCATCACGTTAGCCATCACCCAGTTCTGCCGCATCGAGTGGATGACGTCGTCGGGCCCATGCCCCATTCCCATCATGCCGTAGCCACCGTTGTCATGCAGCACGGCCCCGTGCGAAGTGATGATCCACGGCCCGCGTGCTGCTATGGCGACATAGGGGTTGACCGTCGGGGCTGAGTAGAAGTTCACGTAGTCTGACTGGAGCTCCGACACGAGATCGGCCTCCTGCATCTCGAACAGCCTGCTTCCGAGATCACTACTGAGACTCTGGAAGTTATCTGAGGCTTCGTCGATTGCCCTGCTCAGTGAGGGGTCCGACTCAAGGAAGTCAAGAATCACCTCGTCGCTCAGACCGGTGGTCTTGGGTTCACCGGTACAGTGGCGAATTTGCAACAGGGCTTCCATCCCGTCTCCCATCATCTCCGGGAACTCCAGTGCCCACATCAACATTCTCCGAAATCGGATTCATAGAATCCGTACTGAAACCACCTGGAATTGGGAGAAACACGATTTCTGATAATCATACAAATAATCAAACTGACTTTAGTTTTCCAATTGAAAAATTAGGTATAGAATGAAATTTCCAATTGGATTATCAGTCTTAAATAACGGATAGTATAAGTGCTAAGCAGCCCGCTGGAAGCACAGGAGAACTGCCCCGGGGATGCACTTCTCCTCCCGACGGGGGGGATTTGAATGAGTGATGAATACAGAATACAGGAACTACTGGAGAGAGATGTCTACGTAGGCGAGACCAGGGTCGGTGTGATCACCGGCGAGCGATTCCATCCGCGCGACGAACTCGTGCGGTCTATGCGAATCAAGGTCGAGGACGACGTAGCCGAGGAATACATGAGGAAGCCGGCGGAGTTCGCTCCGCTTTCGAAGGAGCTGGTGCACAGCATACGGACGGACGGCGGCGTGAAACTGTCGAAGTCGATGCGTGAGTTGCAGCGCAGATGGAGGAACACCATCAGGATCGATGAGAAGCTGTACGCGCCCGACGAACTGCTCGACAGAGCCGTTCTCGACAACGACGGCATGGATCTGGGGAACGTGACAGGTCTGGTCAAGATCAAGCGGACCTACAAGGGACTGGTCATCCAGCCGCACTACATCGTGCGCTCTAGGCACGGCATTCCCGAGACCATCGTGGTGCCGGTCGGACAGCTGGCGCGGACCACGGCTAGACTGGACGAAATCATACTGCGATGCTCGATGAAGAGGTTGGTTACTCTGCCGAGTTACCTCAAACTCAACGGCGAGGGTTCGGAAGAGGAGTGAATCCTCCTCAGGAACATCTTGAAATCGGATTCGGTACTCGCATGTCTGCTCAAGGGCGTGTAGCTTAGTTTGGCTGGAGCACCCGGCTGATAACCGGGAGGTCGCAGGTTCAAATCCTGTCATGCCCACCAAACCGGTCAGTTTTCGCTGTCGGCAGAGTCATGAAGGGCCGTCAGACCGGCTTCTTGTCACATGCCGGTAGTGAGTGGCTCCTCCGGCCGCGGCGTAGCAACCTCTCTGGCTCCTCTGATTGGGATGCAGTACATCGAACTCGAGAGCCGTAGGTTCCCCGATGGCGAGGGCTACGTGCGAGTTCCCTCCGATGCCATCGATGCGGTTCGCTCCGAGCCGGTTGTGTTGGTATCGAACACCTACCCCGATTCGGGGATAGTGAACACCGTCCTGCTGCTGGAGGCCATCGCCGACGTCCGCAGGGGTGATTTGTCCAACATCAAGGGCGAGGAGCCGCAGAGCATGGAGGATGTCGGCAGTGGGGTCTATCTGGCTATTCCGTACTACGGCTACTCGCGCCAGGACAAGCGCTTCTCCAAGGGCGAGGCGGTCTCCGCGCGCGTCATCGCCGAGATCCTTGGGCGCGGCTGTGACGGCATCGCCATCCTCGATCTGCACGAGCCCGCCGTGCTCGAAGGCATGGATGTCCCAATCGAGTTCGTCAGCTCGATGCCCGAGATAGCCGAGCTTCTGCAGTCCGAAGTCTCCCCCGACTTCGTGCTAAGCCCCGACAAGGGAGCCATCTCTAGGGCTACCGAGGTCGCTGGTCTCATCGGATGTGAGTTCTCCTACCTCGAGAAGACCAGAATCGACGCTCACACCATCGAGCATACTCCGAAGGACCTCGATGTCGACGGCAAGGTGGTGGCGATAGTCGACGACATGATCAGCACCGGCGGTACCATCTGCAGGGCCAGCGACGCGTTGCGCCGGCAGGGTGCGACCGAAGTCCACGCCGCCTGCACGCACGGCTTGTTCACAGGCGGCGCCATACTCCGTTTGGCCAATCACGTCGACGGCGTGCACAGCACCGATTCGCTGCCCAATCCGAGGGCTGTGGTGAGCGCTGCGCCGGCCCTCGCCCGAGGTCTGAAGCGGCTGATTGGTTAGGACAGGCGACCTACGGTCGTTTGCTGCGAATCCGTTTCGTTTATATCGGCCACGCCGTGCGGCGGCTTACCTAACACGAGGAGTAGTTCCAATGAGTGTACACATAGCATTTGAAACCCCGAGCGATATACAAGAGCAGGTCTACGAGATGGTCAAGTCTCTAGGCAAAGACGGACGAGGTCGCCTGAAGAAGGGAGCCAACGAGGTAACCAAGGCAGCTGAGCGCGGTAGCGCGAAGATGGTCGTGATGGCAGAGAACGTCAACCCAGGCGAGCTTCTGGCCCACATTCCGATGATCTGCGGCGAGAAGGAGATCCCGTTCATCTACGTCGAGGACCAAGCCTACCTAGCCGAGGCGGCTGGAATGAGCCTAGGCACTAGGACCGCTGCGATTGCGATAATGGAAGTCGAGCAAGAGGCTGAGGGCAAGTTCAAGGAAGTCAAAGAACACTGCGCAACGCTTGCAGAGTGAGTTTTCTAGGAGTGATTCGAAATGGCGCAGGAGGCTTGGCCCGCAGAGGTCGTCGAGGTCATTGGGCGAACCGGCATGAGCGGTGAGGCCATCCAGGTCAAGGTCCGCGTCAACGACGCGGCCAACCCGCGCGACATCGGCCGCATCATCGCTCGCAACGTGCTAGGCCCGGTGCGAGTTGGGGACGTCCTGATGCTGAAGGACACCGGTCGCGAGGCCCGCAGTATTGGCGGGCGGAGGTGATTCGATGCCCGAGCGCCGCATCTGCAGTTTCACACACGAGGAGATCGAGCCGGGCACTGGCATGATGTTCGTCAAGCG
>CAZSPJ010000035.1:0-6410 GCA_964608795.1 uncultured Candidatus Poseidoniales archaeon
CGATCGGCGAACTTGATTGGAGGTAGTTCGAGTTCGGGCCCATGGTGAGCGTGTCCGCCACCACCGGGAACGATCTTGAACGGCTCGATATCTACGACGCGACAGGTCTCGGAAAGCACTGACTGGACTTCTTCCGAGCGTGCGGTCTCAATCCAACCATCGACGACGAAGGCATGGCCACTCACAGCGACTCTGATTGGCCCGAGTGCCAACGCCATGTCCCTCTCCAGCAACTCGATTCCGCTCAGCAGCGAGGTTCCGTGGTCTTCGGCCCAAGCGTCCACCTCCTCCTGAAGCGTCGAGCGCTCGGCCAGCAGCTCCCCTCGCCTCGCTGAGAGGCCCTCCAGACGGACGGAGATCGGGCCCTCGCCCTCAGGGACGGGAATGGCGGCGAAACCGGCCTCCGTCAGTTCCGATTGGACAGCGGAGGCGGAGGCGTTGGCGCAGAATACTGCGGCCACAGCGGGCTTGACGCCCTCGATGATGACGATGCCGTCGGGCGCGGAGGACTCGGTTCGAGCGACGTCCTTCACGGTGCCGACGAACGCCGTCAGGGATTCGTAGCCGGAGAGCAGGTCTAGGTCTAGGTCTAGCGGGCGCAGCGTTTCCAGAGCATTCACCTCCTCACTGGTGCTGGAGAGTTCGCTGTCGATGACATCAATGCGGTCTAGGAGGCCTAGCATTATCTCTACTCGAGAGGGGAGTTCGGCGGCGAGTTGTACGCGAACCGGTTCTGACTCCAAGATGGACTTCGGGTCGATAAGGTCCAGTTGGGAAGAGACGCTGCGATAGCGATTGAGGTCCCGGCCTATCTCCTCGGACTCATCGGTGGGGCTGCCCAGTTCGAAGCCATCCTCGTCACCGGGATAGTCCAGAAGGTGGACTGCCTTCAGATCAGCGAGGGCTCTGACCGCGTCATCGACTCTGGACAGGGGGCCGGCTGCGGTGAGGCGGGACATCGCTTGGGTGGTTAGACTGCCCATTTACTCAACTCCGATTCTCAGTAAAATATTGGATACCTACGATTCTAGGAACGCGTCTAGGACCGAGTCCACAGCGGACGAGCGGTTCTTCTTCCCCTGCTCGTGTATAGCTGCAAGAGCGGTCTGGCCATCGGCACTGACGGAGTCCGCCTCCTTGTTCGCATCTGCTCTGGCCTCATCTATCATCGACTGGGCCTCGGCTTCGGCATCCTGCAGCCCCGTTGAGATGGCTTCAGTAGCCTTGCCTCGAGCCTTGCTAATTATGTTGGAGGCATCCGAGCGAGCCTTCTCCAACTTGGCTGCGGTCTTCCCCTCCGCTTCTTTGATGGATCTTAGAACTTCATCCCTAACCATGTGTTCACCCTTCGGGTGAACGCCGCACCGTTGAGGAGTTTATCATATTGACCGTGTCACTCCTTCGTAGACTCTGAGGCCGGTCACGGGATTCAACCAAATAGAGGAGTGAGAGAGGAGTCCATATGGATACCGAGCGCATCGGTGCCGAGGAGTGGGGAGAGCTCCAGCGCAATCTGGAGGAGAGCATCCCGGTGTATGACAGGATTAACAGATTCGCCACCTTGGGGCAGGTCTCCAAGTGGCGAGGGATGGTAATGGACAGACTTCCTCCGACTGGCCGCATACTCGAAGTCGGATGTGGACCAGGGAGCTTCGCCGAGGAAGTCGTCGGCAGGGATCTGGTGTGTCTCGACCCGATTCCCGAGATGCTCAGGGTCGCCGAGATTCGTGTCGGCCCGAAGAGGGCGGCGAGAGGGGACTCAGTGGTCGAGTTCGTAGAGGGTACTGCTGAGGAGTTGCCTTTCGAGGATGGCTCGTTCGATGCGGTGTGCTCGCTGTTCTCGTTCAGGGACTGGTACGACAAGCGCGCGGGCCTATCGGAGGTGCTGAGAGTGCTCAGGCCCGGCGGTACCCTGGTGATAGTCGACCCTGCCAAGATGAATCGCCTCCACGGTGTTCTCGGATGGCTCTGGATGAGACTCTGGGTCGGAGCATACGCCAGACTGATTTTCAGGAGGTCTGACCACCCTTGGAGATGGCTTGCGAAGACATACTCCAGCTTCGGCACCACGCGAGATTACGTCAGGATGCTCGAAGAGGTCGGCTTCGACGAGGTCCAAGCCAAGGTGGTGTTCCCCGGAATGGCCACCATCTGGCAGGCTTCCTCATCCTAACCTAGCAGAGGACGACAGGTCACTGCACGCCAGATGAGGGACTTGGTCAGTCTGTTGAAGGCCAGATTGAGCAACCAGTCAGGAGAGCGGAACAGCAGGCTTCCGAGCCTGAATGCCCGCTTCGAGTTGCGCATAACCTTGCCCATCTGTGCTTCCCATCTCGCCTCGTACTCACTGAGCGGGGTGCCGTCTCGAAGATGTTCTGCGACAACCTGTCCAGCGATGCGCCCGCCAATCATCGCGATGGTGATGCCGGCTCCGTTGGAAGGCAACACCATGCCAGCGGCGTCGCCGACAAGCAGGTGGTTGCCCTTGACGAAGGAGCCGATGGAGCCAGACATCGGCAGAGATCCGGCTCCTCTGAATTCGATCCTTCCCTCGTACCTCGAGATGAACTCCTCCGAGTACTCGTTCAGACTCTTCCCGCGAGCTAGGGATGTCTGGATCCCGAGACCGATGTTGGCGCCGCCCTGCTTGGGGAACTTCCAGGCGTACCCGCCCGGGGCCACCGAACCGAAGTGGAGTTCGAGTGCATCTTCGAAGTCACCTGACATGAGGACGAACTTGACAGGGATGTTGAGAGACTCCTCATCCCATTCAGACTTGCGCAGGGGGTCGTTGTGGCCAGCGGCTCCGATGACCACCCTAGCGGTGTACTCGGAGCCGTCCCTGAGACGCACCGTCTCGCCTTCCACGCTCTCGACCCTGTTGCCTACCAGGTAGTGCGCGCCTCTCGACTGCGCGAGCTCGACGAGTGCCTCATCGTGAGCCACTCGGTCCAACACCAAGCCCTCGAAATCGTAGCACAGCGGCTTGCCTGAGGGTGGGACCAGTCGCATCTCGCTGGTACGCATCGAGACAGACGAATCAGGAGTCCTAAGGAGGTCGTCGACATCGGGGACATCGGGACACAGTCTGCGCATCTCGTCGTTGCTGGGAACCAGTTCACCACACTGCAGTGGCGAGCCGATCGGATCCCTGCCGTCGATGACCAGCACCTCTGCCCCACCCTCGGCGATGTAGCGGGCGGTGGTGCTGCCCGCCGGACCCCCTCCTATCACTATGGCATCCCAGTCGGTTCGGGGCAGTTGCATGGGCTCAGTTCCGGCGCGATTCGGAGATCCTGACTAACTCGAACATCATGTCGCGCGCTTCGGACATAGGCAGAATTTCGAGCGCGTCCATGGCGCGCTCGATGTGATTCTCGATGAGCTGTGTCACATAGTCGAACGAGCCTGCTCCTTCCAGCAGCTGAGTCAGCTCCTCCCACCGGTCGTCGCTGAAGTTCTGAAGCACGTCGGCCAACTGCTCGCGCTCGACCCCGTGCAGCATGGTCAGTGCGTGGATTATGGGCAGAGTCATCTTGCCGTCGTGGACGTCGGTTCCCCTCGGTTTACCCATAGAGGTTTCACCGGTCAGGTCCAGTAGGTCATCGACCATCTGGAAGGCCCTGCCGAACTCCATGCCGAATAGCTCCAACGCAGTGACTGTCGCCTCGGGAGCTTCTGCCAATACCGCAG
Organism: uncultured Candidatus Poseidoniales archaeon; assembly: GCA_964608795.1. Classification (GTDB taxonomy): domain Archaea; phylum Thermoplasmatota; class Poseidoniia; order Poseidoniales; family Thalassarchaeaceae; genus Thalassarchaeum. The sequence goes on from CAZSPJ010000035.1 coordinate 3,694, forward strand.
CACCCCAGCAACCCGAAGCGAAGGGGAAGGCGGTCTTGCCATCGACGATGGCGTAGTAATCCTCTGGAGTGGTGGCGAGGTTGCCTACGTGCTCGATCTGCTTCAGTTCACCATTGGCGATACGCCCGCAGGATTCAGCGATGCGTTCCACCACTCGGTCATCGTGGCGCCCCCCTAAACCGAACCCCAGTGCGAACAGGTAGTCGCCGGCGATGATGGCTTGAGGTAGTCCGATGGAAGTATGCAGGGTCGGCTTGCCGCGCCGAACCTTAGACTGGTCGTAGATGTCATCGTGAACGAGAGTTGCTGTGTGGATTATCTCCGCAGCCAATGCGAGATTCATGACCTTGGAGGTGTCATCGCCACCAGCGGCCTCGAAGGCAAGAAGGGCGATGATGGGGCGGTACCTCTTTCCCCCTGCTAACAGGATGTCGCTAGCCAGTTTCATCGCCGGGGCCTCTGAGCCGGCCATGCGCAACTGCACGAATTCCTCGAGTGCTTCCTCGATGGCATCTCTACGTCTGTCAAGATCTGCGTTGATTGGGGCCATCGAGACCATGTGATTCGCCCTTCCTTGGCAGGGGTCGCCTTATCAACAGGTGTGCGCGCCGACCTGACGGGCACGGTGCGTGCCCCCTCCCCCGAGGTGGACGATGATGGACGAACTGACGCTCGCTATCGTCGATTCACCAGACTGCCCGGTCTCCGAACACATCGCGATATTCTTGGCCTCCGGAGACGCTCCTGAGATTCCCATCGACAGTCGTACAGTAAGCGGCTTCTCCGAGGGACTGACGCTCCTTGGGGGCGGCGAGTTCGACCTAGTGGCAATGCCTGCCAGACTGCTTCACGGCAGGCAGGCGGAGATGTTGGCGGCCGGTTGCGAGGTGGTCGGAGCGAGGGTTCCGAGGCGCCCCAATCTAGTCCTCGTGTCCGAGAACAAGATTGGTTACCAGCCGAAGTCGGCGATTATTCTGTCTGATTCCAAGCTCGTCCGCAGACAACTCCGACGGGCCCGCAGGGGGCTCAGAATTCTCGGGCCTACCGCTTTCGCTGCAATAGGCGGTTTGGATGCCCCTCCTAGCGACCCAGTCCCTCTAGCGGAGTGGATGGAGGAGCTTAGGCAGAGCGAGGAGATTGACGGTTACATCACCTCGAGACCAATCTACGACGAACTGGACATAGGGGGTCGCAGACACGCTCTTCTCCCGGATCCCAAGGACCGAGGGGGCGCCCACTTCCTGCCTCTTCCGTACGCCGATCTGGTTATCCTGATGTCCAGAAGGAGGTTTCCAATCAGTATCTCGGAGCAGCTCTCTGAGCCAGAGGGGAACACCTCCTGGCGAGTCCATGACCAGATGATATCAGGACTGAGTGAGGAAATACTGGAACGGACGGGGATTCTGGTCAGGCACCGTCATGTCCGCTCGCTGATGAAACAAGCTGAGGAGCACAAGGACATCACCCTCGAGCAGTCGTGCCACGATACCGAGGGAGAGGTACTCGATGACGACATGCGCGTCGAAATCCGACTGGAGATTGTCTCCAAGAACGGCCACAAGACACTTGGTCTCGACCGCATTGTCAGGTATGCCGATTACGAGCACGCTACGATTTCGGTGCTGCGGGACTGGGAGGTTCTGATAAGGGAGGCATCCAGAGAGGTCCCGAAGGACTTCTACACAGACATCGACGCTCCGGCCTACATCGACTTAGTTGAGTAGCGGTCAGTTGTGTTTCACCCTCAACCACCTTCCCAGCACCTGTGGTGCTGCGCAAGCGATATGACCATTGGATGCTCGAGCGGCCGAGAGGGTGCTGGCTTTGGAGTTCGACAGAGTGCTGCTCGACGGTCTCTACAGGGGGCGTCTTGTGGAGTTGCGAGATCGGGCTGAGGAAGCCGGTCTGAGCAAGAGTGGTTCGGTCGAAGTGGTGCGCGCCAGACTCATCCAACACCACATCCTCAGCGAGGTTGACCTGTCCTGGGAAGGCATCCAATCCATGTCGCACAAAGAGATAGGCGGGATCCTGAAAATGTTCGGCATCAAGTCATCCGGATCCCACAAGGAAAGGCGCCAGAGGTTGTGGCTGCACCTGAACTTCGACTCACGAAGGCTCACAGTGGAGCATCTGGCAGAGATGGACAGGGACGAGCTTCACGAACTGTGCCAGAGGCTGGAGCTGCCGCTGACGGGGAACCGGACGGTGCTGATGGGGCACGTAGCGGGAGTCCTGACGAGCCAGGCCAACGGATGGGGCAGGATCAAGCGCAGTTTGCGGCGAACGGGGATTCCAGAGGCCTCCGTGGCCGAGGCGCCGAGGATTGAGTCCGATGAGCCGGAGGAGTCGGGGGCAGTGGAAGAGGAAGCGGAGTTTGAGGCGCCATCTCCCAATGCGGTGCTCGAGGACGCTAGCGACGCACTGGTTCTCGAGCTTGACAAGGCCGAGCCCCCGGTCCAAGGCGCCCTGCTGACCATCCGAGCGAGGGTGGATGACCTCGAGAGGATGATTGGGACAATCCTCAGGGGGCACGGAGGTAGATGGGGGAGCGACGAGGAAGCCCTCCTCATCAGACTCGCTGAGCGCAGAGGCTGGCCACTGGAGCAAGAGGAGGTGCGTTCCAGAGTGATTGGTGTTGCTACTAACATCGCCGAGATCAAGGGCGCCGAGATAGGCGATGGACCTAGGCAGAGGATTGACGCGGCGGCGACGCTGGA
>CAZSPJ010000036.1:0-6354 GCA_964608795.1 uncultured Candidatus Poseidoniales archaeon
TCCGATCCTCTCGCTAATGTGGACGGAATCCTAGATGGAGCGAGCATGGTGACAACCGCTCCGCCGCAACCCCAGCATCCGGGACCTTACGACCTGCTGGTGAATCCCAGCAGCAGTCCTCCCGGGCAGGTCGACAACATCTGGCAGACTCTTGTGAACATAACCGATTACGTGATCTGGACAGAGTACACTGATCTTGAGGGTAACACGATCCAGAGCTACGAGGTGGTAACATTCTCCGCTAACCTGCTTTCTCTGCTCGATATCAACTCTGACCCGCTTCTGCATGAGGTCGACATCGACAATGACGGGGACGATGATATCGAAGTCGGACTGAAAATCGCATGGGAGTTCCTAGGTGGCTGGGGGGTTGAGGACGGTGTGCTGTGGATTGAGCCCGGCATTTCTTATTCGGTCAAGCTACTCGACTCCAGCCAGAACGACCCAGACTGGAACCAGCTGGACTCACTGCAGGTATCTCTGATCAAAGCCTTCGCATATTCCGGCCCGGACTCCATACTGGCCCTTGGAGAGGGTGAAACCTACGTCTGGGTGGTCGACTCGAGATTCACCACTCAACCCAACGACTTCACTCTCCGAGTTGGAATCGAGAGATTCTACTTTGACATCTCGGGAGCCAGCTCCGATCTGCTGTTCACTCTCATACAAGCACTCACTCTCGGCATCGTCAACTCGGGTGTCGACGAATCCGGCATCACCTTCGCCTCGATCTCAGCGCCCTACGCCATCGAGATCAGGAACTCGGGTCAGTCCGATTGCCCCGATCGCTACTCGCCAGACGAGTTGCTGTACGCCACGCACACGGAGTTGAACTGCGGGGTAGCCGCCGGCTTCGGATACCTCCACTTCTCCCCTCCAGACGACAACGGTGACAGGGACCTCTGGGAGTTAGCCTACATCGAACTTTCATTCCACCCCAACAAGGACGCTGTCATTATTCCCGAGGAGGTTGACATCATCATCAGAACAGACAGCGTGCTGCCGGAGAACGGTTTGGTCGACGGCGAGGACGGACTGACTACCATTGAGTATTGGGCCGATCAGAGGACCGATTTGCACATCCACTTCCATGAGAACCGCTCCGAGCTCCCTCCCTCGGAGTCCGAGGATGGCAGCAGAGGCAATGTGACCGACTCCGTCGGTTGGCTCCGCGGCATGCCCGCTGGCTCATTGTCGCCCGGCGAGATCGAGCGAGTTTTCAGGATGCTTGGTTCGGACGGCTCGCAGTCGCAGTTGCCCGGCCAACTCCCTTCGAGGATGGGGCTGATTATAGGGATCAAGAACTTCAGCCGAGACAACAGCGAGAACGTCGATGACCCGACACTGCCTGTCAATCCAGCGAATCCTCCTAAGACGCTGATATTACTTCGTTCGGTGCAGTCTGTGGAGGAGATCGACTACGACTCGTGGTTCCTGCGCGAGGGCGCGCCTGGAGATCACCGCAAGATTCACATCTCCGCCAGAAACGTTCCCACCGCCGCGGTTCTGTACGGCTCATTCGAGTTAGGTGGAGGGGGTTCTAGCGACAACAGCTTCGATTCTGAGGACAGTCTGGATTTCGTCTCGAAGATAGTCGACAATGTGCTGATAAACATCGTCGATCTGTTCCTCGACATCGGCAATGTGCTGAATGACATCCCGTCCGCGGTTGTCGATGTCATCAGCGGGGGCGTCGATGGGACCAGCGGTTTGGAGGGGCGCACATTCCACCTGCTGCTGACAGACAACTGGTTGGTGACCCGGGCTGACATGCCGATTCAGACCGTATCGGTTCAGATAGGTTCCAGCTCGCATCCAGTAATGTCCGGCGACCATCTCCTTCTGGCAAAAGACAGAGAAATGGAAACTGTGAGCGGAAGGAACGGCCCTGTAGACCCCTTGGTTCCGGTGGCGGCCAGCATCCGTTTCAGCGGGCTGGTGGCATTCTCATTGGTCGACGACGATGAACTAGACGAGCAGGTCATGAGTATGCGAACCGCCTCAGACGAGCCGTTCGGGTTCACTTACATCGAGCACCCTTCTGAAATGCTCGAAGGAGCCTCCTTCGAGGCCCTGACACTCAGTGATATCCCTGACAATCTATCCATACAGGTCTCGCTGAGCGGAATGGAGTACCTCGCTTCGTCCGGAATCGAATCGATTGCCTATGTTGGAATGGATGGCACGCAACGTCAGGCGGCTACCATAACTGGCGTGCCCGACTCGTTCAGCACCACATCCGGCACCGTCACTGGATGGTCCGCCTCTACTCCAATCTCGTCCATTGAGGCGCAGATCAGTAATTCGACAGAACCGGTCAGGATGACGGGCGACCACTTCCTCTTCCATCATGACCAGGAAACACAGACCTCCACCATCTCTGCCAGACTGACCGACCTCAGCGAGGTCAGTTGGACCGAGCCGGTCGAGGTTGGGGCCCTAGGTCCGGCTGGCAGGGGGACGGCTCAGATCTCGGTGTCCGGCGACCGAGCCCTGAGCATCAACGTCGACCACGCACCAACCGTGGGAGGCGACCCCCTATCGGTGCTGGCCTCAATTGACCCCCTCCCCTCCACCGTTGGAATCCAGATACCCACCGGAGCCGACTCCGGGTCCAGCCTCGAGGTGCCCGAATTCAACACCTCGAACGGGCTTTCCGGAGTCGCTTTCTTCATCAGTGGATTCGCCGACCTAGGCAGGTCGATCAACAGCGTCCTGTCGGGAATTACCTCGGACATATCCACCAGTTCGGAGACCGGAGAGGACTTCTCCTTCGGCATTCTGTTGGAAGCCGACTCGACATTCGACCTGACGGTGGAGGCAGTGCACGGCGACGGCTCGCTCAAGGCGCCGACATGGGTCCACGGAATCGCCTTCCAATCTTCTCCCTCGGGCATCGCCGATGGATTCCACCTGAGGATTTGGCTGCCTGAGCTGCCTCCGCTAATCGACTTCTCGATTTCTAGGCAGAACAAGGTCAACGGCCAGGACTGGGGCATCAGCATGGGTCTCGAAGGCTGGATGCCCGCGCATAGCGAGCTCATGGTCCAGATCTACGGAATCAACGGCCAGGACCTGCTGCTGACCCTTCAGGGCATGACCGTCGGAGCTCCGACGAACCTCGGTCTAGACGCGGTTTTCGAAATCAGATCGGTCGGTGAGATAACCGAGGTCACCACATCGACCCACTACGTCCTCTCCGAGAGGCTGGACTGGGTCCACGTCCTGCTCATCAACAGGGAGGCAGGAAGCAGGACCGAGGTGATGATCCAGGACATCCCCGAGACAGTCGATCTGCAGGCCAGCATAGGCACCGCGATATCCATCGATATGACGGTCCCAGAGCAGTACAGGCGTGACGGCTCGTCTGTGGGCGCCATCATGATGCAGCAGATGCAGTGGCTGGACTCGGCATGGTGGCCGGTAACGGTGTTCCTGACTGATGTGCCTGGATGGATCAATCTGACGACAGCACCCTCACTCGAATTCGACATAACGCAGAACCTTGCCTTCCAAGGCTCTCCGACCCTTGAGTTCAGGGCCTCCGAGGAAGGCATGTCACTGTACATCGAGGCATTCGGCAGGGCGATCAACAAGAGAGGAGACACGATACTGCTGGCCGAGGGAATGACCGATTACATGTCGATTAGTACCACGCAGACTTTCGGCCTCGCCATCAGATCGGGTGGCGACGGGGTCGAACGCCTGTACATCCGAATGAGCAACGTCCCCGTCACCCCGCCATTGGTGCTCGAGGAGATGGAAGCACTAGGTGAGAACTTGCAGCGGGCCACGGTCAACATCAGGGAGCTGGTGGGCCCATACAGCATCATCGAGGTGGATGACGTTCAGGGTGAGAGGATCATCGTCTCGGCCCGTGCCTCGGCCGAAATAGAGGGCAATGAATTCGACCTCAGGGGCGTCCTCCTCGACGCTCAGGTCACCGATGGAATACCGACTGGTACGACACTGGGCGTCAACGGACTGGCCTCCGACCTCTCTCTGCTCAACATGATTCCAGGAATGAGCGGCTCGACCAAGCACGTGATGGTCATCGAGCCCTTCTCCTCTGCGATTCTGACAATACTCGCGACATTCATAGGAGGGGATTGAGATGGGACTGTTAGAGAGGCTCAGGAGCGAGGACGAGGAGGCCGATTCCCAGGCCGCTCACGAAGTACTCGAGAGGCTTGAGAGGATTGAGGAGGAAGCAAGGCGACACATCTCACCGACCCGAGTGATTTTCGCTTCTGTAGCCGTCATACTCCTACTAGCTGCGAGCCTGTTCGTTCTGACTTGGATCGTCCCCTATGACAGGGTGAGCGTGGATGTGGTGTACCGCCAAGGTGGTCCCGGCCACATAGTTCTGGTCGAGCTCGACAACGACGGCAGTCGCACCATTGAGGACATCGACCTGCAGGTCAGGTTCATCGATTCAGACGGGGTAGAGGTGTCCAGATCGTCGTTCCTCAGAGACAACCTACCGGCGCACTCGTCAGTATCCGGAGACGACATGGAACTGCTCATCGACGGAGCCTCCGTGTGGGAGAACTACACCATCGAGATCCTACTCTACTACGATTCCTACTCCGGGCAGAGGAGTGAAAGGTGGACTCACAATGTAGGGGAGTGGACGATGGAGATTTTCGCTGACAAGTCCCAGTACCGATTCCTCTAGAGTCCGATTCATGACTTTTCGTGGGTTCGTAGAACCCATACGCTCAAATTGATGACGATGAGGCGATAGCCGATGACAAAGCGCTCTGTGACGTTGATGATGACCATTCTTCTGTTGTCCTACGCCCCCATTCTAGGCCACTCATCGACTGAGGATGACGCCACTGCGCACTCCTTGGAGCGCACAGCCGAGAGGGTGGAGATCTCCCCTGATCCCGATAGCATCCAGGACCTCGGCGCCCCGCTCATCTCCTCCGGCTTCGAGGACCTCCGGGCGACTAGGGCGGATTCCAGCATCGGTGTCTACACCCAAGCAGGACTGCTCCCAGCAGTTCAGTTGAGTGCTGAGTTGGCCCAGCCTCGAAACGACCTCGCAATAGTCCTCATCGACGGCGAGGTCGGCCTCTGGGACGCGAGGCAGGCCCTGCTCGAGGCCGGTGTCGAAGTCAGATCTACAATTCCCCCTTCCGGATTCCTCGTGCAGGCCTCGTCCGAGGGCATCTCCGCACTGTCTCGGGCCGAAGAGGTCGTGGCGGTTCACCAGGTGCCAGCCGGGCTCCTAGTCCACCCCGATCTGAGAATGGCTAGCGGGGAGCAGACACTCCTCGTCGAGGTCCTCGGCTGGAAGGACTCGGACCTAGTTAGGCAGGACCAACCCGGCATGGGCCTCGAGGACTCCCTGAGCAGTGCCGCATTGCTCTGGCTGCAGGAGGCGTGGTCACCCGAGCAAGGTAGGATGTGGGGCGTAATATCTCTCGATGATGTGGCCGACTTAGTCAGACACCCCTCAGTCGCCTATGTCGCCCCCATGCCGGTTCTGGTTCTGCACAACGACCAGGCCAGAGTTCACATGGGAATCAACTCAGTCGAGACTACCTTCATCACCGGATTGAACGGCAGCGGGCAGAAGATTGCCGTGGGCGATTCCGGCCTCGACGACGACCATGGTGACTTCACCGGAAGAATCGCTGGCCTTACTTCGGTCACCCCCGGTGATCCGTCAACAGCAGATCTCTCTGACGGGCACGGCACCCATGTTGCCTGCACGGTGATGGGCGACGGCTTCCGCAGCAGTGGTTCCTACCAAGGCATTGCCCCCGAGGCCCAAGTCTACTTCCAGGCGATGGAGGACGACGACACCGGACAATTGTACAGTTACGGCATCAACAGCATGCTCAATTCCGCCTACAACAACGGCGCCTTCTTGCACACCAACAGCTGGGGCGCCGGTAGCGGGAGCGGCAGCTACTCAACCCAATCAGAGGATGCGGACGATCGCACCTCGACATGGGATCAGTACTGGTCCTACCAGGGGATGACCGTGCTGTTCGCAGCTGGCAACGAGAGGAACGAAGGGGTCTCTCCGCCTGGGACTGCGAAGAATGTCATAACCATCGGTGGGCATGTTAACCGATACAACGGTGCTCCCGACGAGATGTACTACTGGAGCAGCCGCGGCCCGACAGACGATGGCAGAATCAAGCCAGACCTAGTCGCCCCCGGGGACTATGTCAGGTCGTGCAAGTCGCAGGAGGCAGACAGCGCCCAGGGCACATGGAGCAACAACTGGTATCTCGAGTACAGCGGCACCTCGATGTCCACCCCTGCGGCCGCCGGAGCAGCGGTCCTCGTCAGGGAGTACCTGATGGAGGTAATCGGTAGGCAGGCGCCTCAGGG
>CAZSPJ010000037.1:0-6238 GCA_964608795.1 uncultured Candidatus Poseidoniales archaeon
GTAGCCCCCTCCTCGGTGTCCATCGAGATTAGGCTGACCTTGGCCGAAGTGTGGCCGGCCAGCATGCTCAGCTCGTCCATCAGGTCCATCGTCCTGTCAGGGTCCTCCCTGATGTCCTCCGAGTCGCACGCGGGGCAATTCGGGAGATCAGAACGGCTCTTCTGGGTAGCCTCCCACTCGTGCTTGCAGGGCTTGCACACCCAGCCCACCCTGCGCTGGCGCAGGGCCTCTGAGAGAAGCAAAGTGTGGACGGCGCCCTGATCGAGCGCCGACCTAACCATCACCTCGCCGTAGGTCGCCTTGGGATGAGTCTGCATGACCTCGCGCAGGAACTGGTCGACGAGATTGCGCTCTGCTTCCAGCTCAATCTGGTCCATCAGGCCGCCTGCTCGCTGTATCAGCTCGCGTAGACCGCTCTCGTTGGAGTAGCCGACGTCGAACAGCGGCTCGCGGATTAGCTTCTTGATCTCGTGGTGGAAGTAGTCGTTCTTCACAACGAAGTCCTTGGTGGCCCCCGGTCCACCGACGATGATGCCCTCCAGATTCTCGATCTGAGGTAGCCAGTAGGCGCACGCCTGCTCAGCGGACTTCTTGAAGAAGGTGTGAGCCGCCTCCTCGATCAGCCGCTCGAAGCGCTGAGCCGACTGCCCCCCTCGACCGTGCTTCGAGGGAACCTGGGAGGTGATGTGCTTCTGGCAGTGCATGCGCTTGCCGGTGGCCAGTCCGTATGCCGACTCTGAACGGTCGATGACGAACAAGCCGTAAGCGGCCCTGTCGATCAGCATCTCCTCGAGCTGGCTCAACTCGAATCTCGAGTCGCAGCGGTAGCGAAACGAGGGGAACGGCAGAGGAGGGTCGTCCACCACTGTGGAAATCAGCCGCGACTTGTTGTTGCCCACGATGACGTGGCCCACGAAGATGGCGATTCCCTTCTCACCGGGGGTCTTGTAGCGGTTGATTGTGGCTATCGCTGACTCGATGGCGTCGGCCACGTGTTTCCTCGTCGACTTCGACTTGATGTTAGCTGCCTGACCCGCCTCCTGAGAGAGATGCTGTCGGACATCGTGAATCATCCTGTCCGGCGGCACGATGACTGTGACTAGCTCGGTACCCATACCTCGCATGGCTATGAGCTCCTCGAGCGCCTTCTTCAGACGCAGCCTGCGTTGCTGCTGCTCCAACTCATCAGACATGCTGTACCTCTGTCAGAGGCCTGAGGGGCGGCATTTCAACCCTTCACCGCGCCTGCGCCGCAGGCATTGAAAGGGGACATGTACGCCCATGCTTCGATGGCGACGGTGATTGCGGCCCTCGGAGGCAGCCTGCTCAGGCCCGAGGTCGAACAGCGACACAGGTGGCTGGAGGGCCTGATCGAGATCATCAGGGACCGTGTCGCAATGGACGACAGAATCGGTCTGGTCGTCGGCGGCGGAGCCGCCGCACGCGAGGGAATAGCCCTCGCAAGGCCCATCATCGACTCTGAGAACAGGCTCGACAGAATCGGCATCGCAGCGACCCGCCTGAATGCCGCCATCGTCAGAGAGAGCCTTGCCGACGCCGGCATCCCAGTCTCCGGTACCATCCCTCACAGCGTCAACGAAGCGGTCTCGCTGCTCGAGGAGAGACAGGTCGTCGTCATGGGTGGAACCCGCCCGGGCCACACCACCGACGCGGTCGCCATCAGACTGGCCATCGCTGTAGGGGCTGAGCGCTGCGTCATCGCCACCAACGTGGCCAAGGTCCACGAATCCGATCCTCGCACCGATCCCAATGCCGTGGCTCACGACAGGCTCACCCACTCCCAACTGCAGGCCATCGTCGGACCGGCCGAGCACTCCCACGCCGGCCCGTCCCAAGTCGTAGATCCGATGGGAGTGAAAGCTGCTGCAAGTGCAGGGATGCCACTGAGCATACTCGATGGTAGGGATTCTGAGGCCGTTCGCTCCGCCATCGAGGGTGGGGACTTCGGAGGAACGGTGGTCGAATGAGCCGCAGGGAGAAGATCCAGAAAGCGGCCCAGAGGACCGCTGGCGAAGCCAGGCAGGCTGCCAAGCGCCAGCGGGACAGCGAGAGGCAGGCGCGGGCGCGGCGTGATTTCGCGACCGCCGATCACCGACACTGCTCGGTGTGCTGGACCCCAATTCCCCTCGACGCGGAGCCTCCAGTCTGTTCCAATGCCGAGTGCGCTGAGAAGCAGCAGAAACGGGAGTCGTCGAGGAAGAGGCTGACCGTAATGCTCTACCTGTTCCCGGGCATCGCCATTCTGCTGGTGCTGCTGCAGGCAATGGGGGCGTCGGGTTGAACCGGGAGAGCAAGGGAGTGGTATTCCGATGATGATTCGTATCCTGTCGGTGCTGCCTGCGGCAATGGGAGTCATCTGCGCCCTGCTTGTGGTGGTCAGCCTGTACGGGCCGACGCTCGAAGCGAGTCGCACCAACATCCCGCTGGTTCCGTGCACCGACGATGTCGCCGGGTGTCCCGTGGGAATGACCAGCGAGGACCTCAGCTCGCCGACCGCTTTCATTCTGCTCGACATCGAGCTGACCATTCAGTGGAACCAGTCCGACAGCAGTTGGATAGGAGTAATCGCCAGCCCTCCGCCCAGCGGCTGCGAGCCTGACTCCAACGGGCTCACGGCTTGCACCGCTGATGACTTCGACTTCATCGCTGGAGGAGCCGGCGAGACCGATGGCTCGATGGTGTTCGACCTCAAGCCGGGCGGCTACAGGTTCGCGACTGCGAGCACTGACACCTCCGGGGTCGGAGGCAAGCAACTGGTCACCATTACCCCCGAGATAGCGCTGAACCCAGTGGCCGAGGTGCTGCTCGCGTTCGTAGCGATACTGCTACTAGCCGGCTCCGGAGAGATGTTCGCCCACAACTGGATATTGGGCGTTTGGAAGCGCTTCAAGGAAGCTTGACCAGTAATCAGTCTTGTTGAAGAACCGTATAGGGGTGCAGGGGCCATGCAAGTCCGCAACTGCGAGCTCTGTGGGGCTGCGGTTGATGTCTCTGGACTCCCTCCCTCGATAGGTGGTTACAGGCTGTACTGCACAGTCTGTGGGCACCACTGGCAAGTCGAGTGACTACTCGTCGTTCCTGTGCCAGTTCTCAGGCAGAGTCAGCGGGTCGGTTATCTCGTCCGCCCCTATCGTCTCGATGAGTCTCGAGCGGAGTTCCTCTAGGCCCTCTCCTGTCTGCGCGCTGATCAGGGTCTCGGCGCCTTCAGGTGGATTCTCCAAGATGTCGCTCTTGCTGTGGATGACTATCATCGGACGCTCGGACATCAGTTGCCTGACCTCCGAGAGCAGGTGCTCCTGCTCATCAAGCGGGGAAGTGCTGCCTTCTGTCGCGTCGACTAGGAACAACAGTATGTCGCCGGTGTGTTCGAGCGCCGCGATAGCCTGCATCTCGATTCGGTTGCGCTCGACCCTCGGCCTGTCCAGCAGACCGGGTGTGTCGACCATCTGGTAGGCCCTCCTGCGGTGCTCGAAGTGCCCAAGGTGGAGCTGCTTGGTTGTGAAAGGGTAGGATGCGACTTCGGGCTCTCCGCTCGACAGCGCGGTAATCAGCGCTGACTTGCCGACGTTCGGGGCTCCGGCCACTACAATGCAAGGCTCTGCCGAATCCAGCGAGGGCAACTCACGCAGGATGTTGCGGGCCTCGCCCAACCACAGTATCTGTGGCGAGATCTGGTCGAGGATCGAGGAGAACCTGCCGTAGGCGTGGCGGCGGGCATCGTGGAAGCCCTCAATCCTGCGCAGTCTCAGTATCTTCCTTTGGGTCTCGCCGGCTATCTTGCGGACCTGCTCAGCAGCCCATTGGATTGTCCCAAGGGTCTTGCGGTACTCGTCATTGCCGACAGCAGCGTCGATTAGGGCCTGGTCGAACTCCGAAAGCGCGTTCAGGCTCGGCCACTGGTTGACCCACTTCAGCAGCGTGGTGTCGATGACGTCGGCTGCAGACTGCACCATCCGGTCCATCTGCTTGCGCACCCTGTGGTACTTGTCGGGATCTTCGACCAGATCGGACTGCTTGCTGGCTCTACTGAACGCCTTGTCAAGAACCTCCTGCGGATACAGGACCGTTGGGATGTGCCGCCAATCTACCGATGCCATGGGCTCTCCTCGGACCCTGCGGCCCCTACCATCCCACTTCAAGCCACCAGTTCGGGCCATAGGCCCGATGAGAGTCAATCCGACTCCTTTTCTATCACCACTCCCGCGCACAGCCATGACAGCAGAACGCAGAGGCAAGAGAATCGATGACCTGCCCGGCTGGGCTAGGCAAATCCACGAACAGTACGGCTCGCCTGACCTTACAGGCCTGAACGACGTCTTCCACGGCCCCCTGATAGACCGCAGGTCTGGCCTCAGGAAGGACGATATTATCGAAGTGCTGCTCGATGCCAGAGCGCTTCCAGGAGACGCCGACCCATGGGTTAGGGGGATGCTAATCGGGACCTCTAGGAGCGCAGTCGAGATACTGGATGATCACGGCGAGTTTCGCTCTATTGCGAGGGACGTCATAGTGGAGGTCCGTCTGGTCACCCACCTGCGTCAATCCTACATTGAGGACAAGGAACTTATGACCTTCGAGAAGGAGGACATGCGGCGCCGTTCAAGCATGCATGAGGAAGCCGAGCGAAGTGCCGACGGCAGTGACGACAGCCACCTGTGGGGCTGAGGAATGTCGGACTTCGCATCGAAGAGCTGCGTCCCGTGCGAAGGCGGAGTCCCTCCTCTGACCGAGGCCGAGCGCGCCGGGCTGACGCCGCATCTGGGTGACGAGTGGTCGGTTGTCGAAGGACACCATCTGGAGTGCGAGTGGTCCTTTCCCGACTTCGTCTCGGCGCTGGTCTTCACCAACGCCGCCGGGACCATCTGCGAGGAGCAAGGTCACCACGCCGACTTCGAGCTGGGATGGGGTCGGGTGAAGGCGAAGATATGGACGCACAAGATCGACGGGCTCACCGAGTCCGACTTCGTTCTCGCCGCCAAGTTCGACAGGATCTAGGTGAGGATATGACGCACCAGTTCAGGATGCATGTGTTCGTGTGTACTAATGAACGCCCGCCAGAGAGCGCTCGCGGCTGCTGCGCAGCCAAGCGCTCGCTTGACATTCTGACCCGCCTCAAGCGCGCTGCACGAGCCGAGGGGCTTGACGACGTGCGTGTCAACAAGGCGGGCTGCCTTGACAACTGCGAGAGGGGGCCGTCGTGCGTGATCTATCCTGAGGGCACGTGGTACACCCTGCCGGACGACGAGGCGGGGCTGAGTCAGATACTGGAGCACCTCAAGGGCGGCGAGGTCGCCAACGAGTACCTGATGGGTGATTGATTGCGCAAGGTAATCTATCCCAAGGTCGGCGGAGTCGACTCAATTCGAATCGTGGAGGCCGACGACCCGGTGCCGGGCCCCGGACAGGTCACTGTCCGAATCCACCGGGCTGGAATCAACTTCGCCGACCTGATGATGCGTCAGGGACTGTACGGCTCCAACCCCGACTACCCCTTCACCCCGGGCTACGAGGCAGCAGGTGAGGTCATCGAGGCCGGAGATGGTGTCGAAGGGCTACAGTCTGGCGACCGGGTGCTGGCGATGACTGGCTTCGGCGGGTACTCCGAGCAAATCGCTCTGGACGCGAGCCGGGTGATACCACTGCCGGACTCGATCTCGTTCGACCAGGCCGCAGCCATCCCCGTTACCTACGGCACCGCCTACCACATGCTGGTGCACCTCGGTAACCTCGCCAATGGTGAGACCGTGCTCGTCCACCACGCTGCCGGCGGCGTTGGGACCGCTGTCGCGCAGATCTGCGAGGCTTACGGGGCCTCGCTAGTAGTCGGGACTGCTTCATCCCCGAAACGCGAGTTCGTCGAGTCGATGGGGGTTCGCTTCGTAGACCGAGAGGTCGAGGACTTCGTGGATGTGTGCAAGGAAATGACTGAGGGCAAGGGAGTCCACCACGCTATCGACCCAGTCGGAGGAAGCCATGTGATGCGTTCCTACAAGGCACTACGCCGCGGTGGCAAACTGTACTACTTCGGCGCCTCGGCTGCGGTGAAGGGAGACAAGAAGTCAACTCTGACAGCACTCAGGATGTGGGCGACTACACCGCGCTTCGACCCGTTGAAGATGATGAGTTCCAACAAGGCTGTTTTCGGAGTCCACATGGGACTATTGGACGACGAGTCGGTGTTCCGAGGCCACCTCGAGGCACTCTCGGGGATGCTCCT
>CAZSPJ010000038.1:0-6228 GCA_964608795.1 uncultured Candidatus Poseidoniales archaeon
TGGGCGGCTCATTGAGCGCCGACAAGATAAGCATCCCACTGCCTTCGGCCCTACCTCAAGACCTAGTTATAGAGAGGCTTTCGAGTGACCAAGGAGAGATAGTTCGGCTCATCGCACCGGAGCGCTTCGGTGGAATCCTGAGGCAGTTCGCCCTCCCTGAGGACAAGGCGATTGCTAGGGCAGTATGGTCGGAAGGCGAGTTGAGCCTAGAGATCATCTGATTCCATCGTCGACGATGTAAGAGTCACGCTCGGGGACCTCCTGTAGCTCGTCGATTTCCTGTAACACTGTGGACAGGGCCATCTGTGCGTTCTGCCTGTGCGGCTCGCCCAGCACGTGGCTGGAGTACCTCGCCTCCTCGAAAATCCTGTCCAGCGCGACCAGTGCCTGCTCGCTGATAGGCAAGGCGTTGCGAATCGCCATCTCGAACTCGCGTACGGTCTCGAAGTCCCTGCGCAGGAAGCCTCTGCGCATCAGTATCTGGCACAGACTCTCATAGCAGTTGAAGATGGACTCCCTGACCTCGTCGCCGGCCGCTAGGAGTTCTGCGGTGTAGCTGAACACCCCCGCAAGTTCGTCTATGGCGGCCTGCCTACGTCTGCGCATGAGCATGCCCGCTCCAGCAACTACAGCAAGAGCAATCAGCACGGCGACGAGAATGGTTGTGAAGCCGAACGACTTGCCCGCCTGCTGTTCGTACTCTATTTCGAGCCCACCGTGGTTAACCAAGAAGATCTTGCCGTCATAGTCGACCGAGTCGGAGTCGGTCGTGAAGCAGACCCGCATCTCACCCCAGAAGGTTCGGTTGTAGAACGAAGGCAACCCTGGGAAGGATTCGAACTGGTAGACGAATAGGCCATTTTGATCGGTCAGGCCGACCACGGTGAAGTGTGAGGTCTGCCTGTTGTCGCAGGTACCGTTGACGAGGTAGGCTGACAGAGGGAATTCGGGCACCACCTGTCCAGTGTCGAGCGCGGTGACGTTAATCGAGCCTGTCAGAATTCTCTGGTCCTCAGCAACATACAGTGAATCTGGATTGAAGACATAGACTACTGATATCAGTATCATTACTTCGACTTCGAGGGAGTCGCCGTTCAGGTACCTTGAGCCGTCTGGTTCCACCCTTATGGTCAGAGTAAGTGGTCCAGGGGGCATTACTTGGATGGCGTTCGTTATGAGTCCGAAGTGCTCGGTCCCGTCATCGGCCCACGGGTTGCCTGACAGCGGTAGCAGACTGTCCTCCCAATTCAGCGAGATGGTCATGTTGTGCATGACGTTGGATTCGCCGCCTATCTCTAGGATGCGTCCCTGTAACTTGATTGGGGCAAAGGGGTCGCCACGGATGATATCGAGGTTTATCGGGAACACCTCGATCTCTATGTCGGCCCGGGTGTAAACCGTGACATTGTACTGGGTCGGCAGGTAGTAGGTCTCGCCGGAGAATGCAAATGCTATGTTGTGGGGTCCTCGTGCGATTGCGTATCCGAGGTCGTAGGTGTAGCTGAACGTACCATCAATCGAAGTGGCGATGGTGCCGACGACCTCGCCGTCGAGCCGCATAGTCAGCTCCCTGTCTTCCATTCCGGGGTGACCCGGTGAGTCCTCGTCGAACAGCCTCCCCGTGAAGTTCCACGAACCGCCTCTGGTGACGACTGATGAATCGACCTGTAACGTCATGCCCGTGTGGTATGCGATGATCAGCACCGTATCTGTCGTGCCCATCCGGTGGTAGCCCTGTTCGGGGGCCCTGATGGTGAGGGTGTGGTTGCCGACCTCGAGGAAGTCAGATATGGTCCACAGATAGGCCCACTCGCCATTCTCATCAGAGCTGGTGATGCCTACGAGGAAGCCGTCGACGAAGATCTGCAGCGAGTGGTTGGCGAGCCAGCCGTTGGGCAGGTTGTCCTTCACAGTCCCACTGAGCATCAGCGGGTCTCCCACGGCGATGGCCTGTGGCTGCACAACTGAGATCTCCACGGGCCCGTAGACGGTGAAGATGGTCGAGGAGTTGGATCCTAGAATGAACTCCTCTCCCTGATATGTAATCAGAACTATGCGCGGACCAAGTTCCATGTCCGGGGGAACGGGTATGTACAGGCTGAAAGTCCCGTTCTCGTCCACTGACAGACCTGTCAGGAACTCGCCGTTCATTGAGACCTGTAAGTTCCTGTTAGGTAGCACTCTTCCCGAGCCGTCTGTCAGCATGCCCTCGATAAGCAGCAACTCGTTGCGATCGACTTCGCCGGGCGGGGTTGTGAGGACGACTTGCGAGGTCTGGGTGGCGTTGAATTCACGGGTGTAGGAAGATGGCAAGTAGTACTCTGGGTTGAGTGAGTCGCCCTGGCCCATCGGATCGACCCAAGTGAATCCTCCGAGGAATCTGACTGTGACCGTATGCAGACCGTAGTCGACATCGAGAGGTAAGTCGTATGTGATTGACCACTCGCCGGTGCTGGCGCTGGACAGCGTGGAATACGTCGGTCCGACGGTGACGCCATCGATGTGCAGATGGATGATTCCGCCGGCGGCATTGCCATCGCGGAACAGTATCTGACCGTGCTCGTCAAGCAGAGTGCCGCTGAAGGTCACGCTCTCCCCTGCTATCGCGGATCCTGTGACAGCGGTAATCTCCAGTTCGGTGGGGGCTAGGATGATGACTCTGGTCCAGGTCCAGTCGCCCAGCAGGCCCGTAGTGCCGTTGATTCCAGCGAACTGTGCCGTGATTGTCATCGGGCCCACATCTCTCATGATGTCCACGCTAAGGACTGCGTTCATGCTGCCGTTAATGTCGGTGAATCCCCTCCATTCGAAGACACCGTCGATTAGGATGTCAATCGATTCTGCGACAATCGGCTGGCCAGCGTTGTCAATCAGCGAGAGATTCACGCTCACCACGTCGCCGCGGATTGTCCTGCTGTCGGGGTCGAGGTCCTGTGGATCGACAATTGTAAGCAGCGAGTAGCCGCGACTATCGAAGGTTGAGTTGCCGGTGCTTGAGCCGTAATAGTTCACATTTGGAGTATAGGTTGCCATCAGGTCGTGGGACCCTCGCGGGAAGGTGAGGTCGAGGTGAATCTCGGTGCTCCAAGAGCCGTTCGGGGAAACCGCCCCTCCTGCCACGCTATGGGTGTGGAATGTGTTGCTCTGACCATCGATGTTGAACGTCAGTGCATATGAAAGAGCATTGCCGTCGCGGTCAGAGATGGCGCTGCCGTTGCTGGACGTCAGCATGCCGCTGACTGTGAAGAGTTCCCCGG
The DNA here is from genome assembly GCA_964608795.1 of uncultured Candidatus Poseidoniales archaeon. Lineage (GTDB taxonomy): Archaea > Thermoplasmatota > Poseidoniia > Poseidoniales > Thalassarchaeaceae > Thalassarchaeum. The sequence continues at coordinate 3,258 of CAZSPJ010000038.1, forward strand.
CGGCGGGGTTGTCGGTTATCGGGTCGAGAGTTAGGATGGTCGGGGACCTGACGGTTATGGTCGTGATGATGGTGGCGGTCGAGTGCAGCGTGGAAGATCCGTTGAAGAATAGAGTGATGGCTATCAGGCCAAGTGGGTGAGAGTGCGGCACTGCGAACGAGAAGTTGACCACTCCTGCACCGTTGGTCTGGAACTCGGGCAGCCAGGTGTCGTGGAACTTCGCGCCTATTGTCGCGTTGCCGATCTGCCTGTCGTTGTCGCTCGACTCTACCAGCCGGGCACCGAAGTTGATTGACGTGCCTCTGTCTACGACCGTGTTGATGATCGGGGTCTTGTCAACAAACTGGGTGACGCCCCGAACCAGTATCGTGGCGTTGCCGGTGCCGGTGAGATAGAATGGCGTGCTGCCGTTGATGACGCTGACCACCACGGTCTTGATGCCGCTGGTCACACCGTTCCCAAGCGGGTCAGTCGGGACAAAGACGGTGAACGAGCCATTGCTCGTAGTGGTCGCACTCTCGATGAGGGTCTCACTGGAGTCAGCAAGGAAGAAGATCTCCAAGGCCATCGGGCCGTTCACAGACCTGTTGCTGTCCACAGCGTCAACAACTCTCCCGCTCATAATGAATGCCTGTCCGGCAGTGACCTCAAGGGGAATGCTGTCGATCGCGACGAAGCTCGAGACTTGGACCGTGAGGTTGACGAAACTGTCGTTGCCCGTCCACCTCCCAGCACCAGCGACAGTGAGGTTGTCCGACTTGTCGTCAGGCGCGTGTACCCGGACAGTGTAGTACCCAGGGGTGGTATTGGCTGGAATCATCGGACTGAAGATTGCGACCCCGTCAGCACCTGTGGTCTGGTTCTCCATGAGCACTTGGGAAGGGCCCCCCCAGTCGAAGTAGATGTCTGCAAGAACTCCTTGCAGCAGTGAGTTGTCTTCAACATCGGTGATAGTGGCGTTTACCCTCATCGTCGAACCCGCGACTACTATCAGAGCACTTGGGGAGGCTTCTACTACGAATTCGGTCTGGATACCTGCGTTGTACACGGCATCGTCCTGGACCTTGAAGTAATACCCGCCAGAGGGAGGGTTCAGACTGAAGTCGAGAAGAACCCTGAGGTCGTAAACGCCGGAGCCGACCCCCGTTGGCATCTGGAAACTGAGGTTGTAGCCGCCGGTGGAGTTGTCTATCCAGCCTGAAGCAAGCCTGTGGATTACCGGCGGCGCAGGGGACCCGTCAGGAGTGGGCGGGAGGGTCGAGGGGACCAGTAGTTGCACCACGACAGACGAGTTATTGCCCAAAATGGGGATGTCATGGAAGATGTCGTTGGCGAAACCCGATACCCAGTTGGTCGTGCCCCTCAGTGTCCAGTCGAGCCCGAGTTCGACTGTGGCGTTGGCCCTGCCTTGAATGCGAATCACGTCAACTGCGGTAGCCGGCTGCAGCCAAGTGGAACCCGAGAAGTTCAGCACCCAGCTGTAGTCGCCCGCAAAGGTCTCCCAGGGGGGTGTGAAAGCAACATCAAGCCTTGGCTGCGATGGATCGGTGATATTCCATTCCTCAGTACCGTTGAGCTCAAGGATATAGGTCCCCTTGAAATCACCCAGAGATGTGCCCGTGTGGTCAGTCAGAATCACTTCGACCACTGCGAGATTACCTCGAGGAATAGTCTGCAGAGAATAACTGAAGTTGACGTAACTCCTTATCCCGAACTGGTCTGTGAAAGTGGTCTGGTCGTTAGCGTAAAGGCCCTCAGAGTCAAACTCCAGCTTGACCTGTACCTCTCCTGCGGGCAGCGGTACGTCTGCTGCTGAGAACAGCCAGTTAACAGAGAACTCGCCGGGAGAAGAAGTCCAATTGCTGCTGTTCAGGTACCACGAGGTAAGCGTGATGTACGGGCCGTTGGTGTTGGCACGCCGCATCTTGAGTATCAGTGTCCCATTCAGCGCCTCGGAGTTGGGGCCCCTGCTCAGAACTGTGCCGTTTAGGTAAATCTGGGAGTCTATCTCTAGGATGCTGTTGTTCGCTCCTGCCGCCTCGAGCGTGACGGTGAGGTTCGGAGCGGGGGTGACGTTGAACATGAACGGCATAGTAGCCGGTCTGACATGATAAGAGGGGGAGCTTGCGTTGTTGAGATCCTCCTCGTGCCAGCCGTAGAAGTTCAATGAGGCGTTAATCAGACCAAGCGGCTCTGACTCGTTGATACTCACTGCAAACTCGTAGTACCCGCCGGCCCCGACATCTGTAATCAGGCTGACCGGTCCGTCACTCGATGTGGTGTAGTTGAGGATAACCTGTAGATTGTCGAGTGCGGACGGGTCGTTGAACGGGCTGCTGGCCCACGAAATCTCGCCCGAAACGGTGGTATTTACGCCAGCCCCCAGCATCGGCTCGTTGGTGGGCGGAGGCTCTCCGATGCTTAGATTGGCGTCGTCTGAGATGTTGAGACGCCAGGTGAAGGAGATTCCATGGGAGCCGACGTAGCCCTTCTCGAAGACGTGGATTACCAGCGAGCCGAAGCCGGGGTTGATGACCTTCTCGGGGGTACCGTTCAGACTGAAACTGCCGTTCGCATCGGTGGACCCATTGTCAATTAGGTGCTCGGAGAGCGCGGCGCTTCCTGGGACGTCCCCGGTGTCGTTGGACCTAACTAGGTAGAGGTACATCGTGACGTTGTCTGCCGCGGTCCCGTTCTCGGCGAACTGGAGCGTCCCGTTGAGCCAGAGTTCACCAGTCGACAGGTTCCTTTCAACCCACGTCGGACCCCACTCAACATCTACGACCTCAAGCGGGGCCATCGGTGGGCAGGCCTCGAACGGGATCCAGCCCATGTCGAGGCCGCCTTGATTCTGGTTGGTCTCGAGGTGAACTTCGACCCATCTGGTGAAGTCCTTGCCGTAGACCTCGAACGACTTGCCCGTCCAAGTTCCACCGGCGAACCCGGTGACCTTTCTCGTAGGGATTCCTGC
>CAZSPJ010000039.1:0-6161 GCA_964608795.1 uncultured Candidatus Poseidoniales archaeon
CTACTGCTCTCTGGCTATGCTGAACGGGGCAATCTCATCGAGGAGGTCTACATGGCCTACGAACATCCTCCTGCAGCAGTATCTCTCGATACCCAAATCGCTGAGGGTGCTCTGAGGATCCTCGCCGTTCTCGACTGCCTGCTTGTACTGCTCATAGACGTGGGCAATCACCTTGCCACAGCTCCAACACCTTACTGGAATCAACATTCTATCATCACCTGTACGACTTCTGCCACTTCTTTCGAGCACCGCGTCCCATTTGATGCTTCGGCTCCTTGCGACGCGGGTCGTTGACGAGCAGGCTACGGTCGAATCTCAGGAACTCGTCGCGCAGTTCCTCGTCATCACCCTCGGCCCCGCCGTTCCACTTGACCAACCCTCGGGCGATGGCTGTGCGGATTGCATCGACCTGCCCCATCTGGCCACCGCCTTGAACATCGACTGAGACATCGGCGTCTGCTAGGCGGTTCATGGCCTCGGCAATCTGCACCGGCTCTAGCGCCTTGCGGCGAGCGAGCTCGGGCTCGATGATGTGAATCGGCTTGCTGTTGATCCGAACGCGTCCCTTGCCCTTGCGCACGGTGGCGCGGGCGACGGCGGTCTTTCGCTTGCCGCTCATGTTGACGGAGGTCTTCTTCTTCGACTTCCTAGCCATTATCACTCACCCTCCCATCGGGATGCGTCGACGCCCAGTGAAGAGCTTATCTCACCGAGTCGGACGAACTTGAGAGGCAACGGTCTGTCGATTGGTCCCGTATCGCCCCACGCGTGTCCGTCGGGCAGTTCCTCGCCTGACAGATTGGAGGGTTTGCCGATTAGCACCCTGAGGTCGCGCAGTGCGCCGCGCCCGCTGCTGTTCTTCTGGTACGGCAGCATGCCGCGGACGGTCCTCTTGAGTATCTGGTCGGGCATCCTCGGGTAGAACGGGCCCTTCCTAGCATGATTGAGTTTGTACTTGGTGTCGTAGTTGGCAAGTACTCTCGTTTTGGGTCCTGAAACCACTGCGTGTTCCGCATTATAGATGATGACACGTTGCTCGTGGCCCGCCTTGCGAGCTGAAATCAGCTGCTTGGCCACAAGGCTGGCTAGGCGGCCAAGGATTTTGTCCGTGGCGTCGTAGACTAGTGTTGCTGCCTCAGCCAAGTATCCTCACCCCCTTCCCCTTCGGGTTCTCATCCATCAATTCGCGGATCGTCATGACGCGTCCGCCGGCTGCTTCTATCTTAGAGCGGGCTCCAGAACTGACACTGTAGGCGGCGACGCTAGGCTTACCCAACACATCACCGCTTCCCAGCAACTTGCCGGGAACGAGTACAGTGTCCTCGTCAGCGGCATGTCGCGACAGGCGGCTCAGGTTAGGTTCGGCCCAGTTGCTGCGGCTCTTCTCGAGCCTAGCAGCGACGTCTCGCCACAGTGCAGAACCGGTCGACCTGCTGTGGTCCTTGAGATCACCGATTAAGGTGACCAGGGCCTGATTGGTCTTTCTCGTGTTCATACTCATATGACTCCCTCGACGTTACTCGGGTAGCGCGGCCACCCGAGGCGCTGTTATGAATGCTACGGGGCGCCCCGAAGGGGCGATGGGCTGCGCTGCAATTAGCGGGGCAGCGCCCAAGGCTCTTCAATCAGATTCGGAAGCCGTCGTCCGGGTTTTCCTCATCGATACCGGCGATGCGAGTCTCCCCCTCAGAATCTACGAACTCGCCGGCCTTGGTGACGGTGCCGTACAGGCCGGACTCGTTGGCGTACGACCTGTTCAGCATCGAGTCTCCCATCGCGGCGGTCAAGTGGTTCACAATCGACTGCAGAGTGGCTATGGCCCTGTCACGCTGGTCGGCGCCAATCTCGTGATCGGAGTAGCGCGCCTCCTCGAATATCGAGAAGAACTCGTCGAGGTCTTCCGGAGGCGCTATCCCGCCGAGCATCGAGTTGATCGCGTCCTCGAACTCCCTAGTGGTCTCGTAGACCTTCTTCATCGCCCCTCTGGTCCTGAAGAATCTCACTAGGTCCTTGTAGCAGTTGAAGATGGTCTGGATGTAGTCATTCGAGGCCTTGAGTGACATCAGCGAGTCGGTCAGTATGCCGCGGATTATCTCGATGCGTCGGCGCTCGGCGTAGTTGCGATACATGATTACGCCGATGAGGAGAGCGAATGATATCGTAATCAGAAGCACTACGGTCACCCTAGCCGTGAAGAAGCTGGTCTGCTGCTCCACCAATTCCTCGCCGAGGAAGATGATGGGCGTGCTGTTGAGGAACTCCTCGACATAAAACGGCGACTCTTGGAAGTGCACCAGCACCCTCCATCTGCCACTTTGGACACAGGGGCCGCCGGCTTCGCATTCTATCTCACCAGGCACATTCTCGCCTGAGTAGATGTAACTGAAGTTGGCAGTTCCCTGCTCATTGCTGATTGCGTACTCGATGTCGTTGGTCACCCATCCTGTGCCATTCCAGTACTGGAAGGTGAAGATCACCGTCTCACCTTCGACCGAGAGATCAAGGCGGTCTCTCAGGATGGTTACAGCTCCTGTGATCTCCTCGTCTGGTTGGTAGCCCACCGATTTGGCCCAGTGGTTCTTCAGGAGGATATCGACGCGACTGCGTACCAGAACCTCGATGTCCATGTAGGAACCATTGACCACCGGTGTGGTCTCCGCTCGGCATCCTCCTGGTAGTTCCTTATCGGGCTCGTAGGCCACGCGCACGGTCCTGAAACCCTCCAACTGCTCGCCGTTGGGCTCAACCCCTCGTCTACTGGGGTTGTCCTCTGGGTCGCCTGAGAACCAATCTATCTCACCGGTCCCGTCCATAGTGATGGAGGTAGCTACCGGTCGGGTGTTGGTCAGAGGATCGAGGTAGATATTGAGGCACTTGCCTCCAATCGGATTCCCATTGGTCTGAGTCAGCATGGCCTCGATGTGGAAAGACTCCTTTAGGTAAAGAACTGGGAAGACTGATCCGTTGGCGAAGGTGTAGGTGTCGACATCTGTCCTGAAAGGACCAACTTCCTCCAACAGCATGGTCGAATTCGAGAATACTGGGAATATCTTGGTGATGTTCGTAGGTTTGTAGCGCCAGTTATCGAGACTCTCGTAGGGATCGTAGGATATCGTCACCATGGCTTGGCCGGCCTCGACGTCAGACAACGGGCAGATAATCTCGAAGAAGCCATCATTGTCTGTGGTTCCCGGTATGCAGACCTGACTGCCTGCCTCCATGTTGAGCATCTGGTACTCGATGCGGATAGCCCTATGCGACAGGTTACCTCCAAGTTCGTCGAGCAACTGACCGGTGACTATCATCGGCTTCTCGATTGGCTGGCCCGTGATTTGGTCTATCTCCGACGTGTAGACTATCTGGTCATCCACCACGAGGTTGGTTCGACCAATCAGATAGAATCCCTGTGTGTTGAACTGCAGCACCTTGCGGAAGTGCTCGCTGTTGATGATCTGGGTGCACGGGTCCCATGCCCCCGAGGTTCTCAACATGTCATCGTCTAGAGGTTCGCAGCCCTCGTGCGGCAGGTTCTCCGCAAACCGCAGTATGACGTTTACCGGTCCGAAGCCGTCTGGCAGGAATGATTCGGGGTCGTCCCTCAGCAACTGCGGGTCGAGAGTGATGTCGTGGTGAATCGAGCCTGCGCTCGGGCAGGTGACCTCGACTATCTGGCGGTGGGTGCGATCCTCGAAGTCGGTACCCTCGAAGATGATGAGCACCTCGCCGCCGTTGTCGCCACATCCATCGAGCGCCTGACCCGCGTCGAACACGGTCGGGTCGGGGGTGCGGTTGTCATCGGTAATCTGAGCCGAGAACTCCCATATGTCGCCGCTGCTCATGGCGCCTGATGTGACGCTCTGCAGTGATATCAGGGTCCTTGAGACGACCCATAGGTGGACCTCTGAGGAACTGCCCTGTCGTATCGGGTCACCCGGGTACGAGTAGCTCAGGGTGAAGTTGCCGAGATCGTGCTGCTCATCGATGGTCAAGTTGACCGAGAAGACCCCGTTGTGATTGGTCACGGCGAGGGCGTTGGTGCCGTCGGCCGACCAGGTGAAGTTGACCGGGGCGTCGCGCACTGGTTGGTACGCGTTGTCGATCAGTCGTGCCTCGATGGTGGTGTTCTGCCCACGGTAGAGTCGCGGGATGTTGTTCAGTTGGAAGTCAGTTGTGCCAATCACGGAGACGTTGACGTATGCTCCGGTCGGTGCCAGCACCGATGTCTGATTGCCTGTGAAGTAGTAGTTCGAATTAGTGAAGTCAGCGCGGATGCCGAAGACCCCGGCTGAGTATTGCGAGTACCAAGTCCAGTTGTAGTCGAAGGTGGCTTCTCCGTTGACCATCTGGGGGACACGGGCGAAACCAGTCTCCTGTGAGCCTGCGAAGACGCCGTTGTGATCGACGTCGACCTGTAGCGCCATCGGGTCGTGCGGCCATGCGGTCATGGTCCGGTTCCAGACCGTGCCGATGACCCGGAACTCCTCACCTGTGAACATCTCAGGCACAATCTCGCAGCGAACACCGCTGTCGGGGTCGAGCGGATCGACGGGCCCGCACGGTGGCACGTTGAAGTCGCCTCCGTTCTGCATCGAGATGAACCAATGGGTGCCGTTCGTGTTGAGGAACGGGCGCAGCGTGGCCGCCTGTCCGGTCAGCCCTTCGGGGGTTCCGTCCCACAGTATGGGGTACGGCTTACCGAGGCTGGCGTCGGCGTAGTCTATGCCGGCATTGATTAGCGAGGGAGCGTGGAACATCGCTCTCCAAGCCCCGAAGGAAGAACCAGTGAACTGGGTTGAGTCCCAGAAGTAGACCGGTCGAATCGACGGGGTGATGATGTCGGCCTCGACGTACATGCGGTGCATGGAGCGGATGGCGAAGCTGTCTGTGTTATCCCCCTCAAGGAATGGCCATGGCCACTCAGCGCCTAGGTCGGGCCTAGAGTAGCCGACGAAGGCGTAGTCCCCTATCGGCAGGCTGGTGTTGGTGTAGTTGTAGCGTCCGATGACGTTGTGGGTCTTGGAGAAGTTATCCCACACAATCTCTTGGTAGCCACCAGGCACCTTGCCAACTCCGTTGTCCATGGTTGAGTTCCACTGCACCTGCTTCCAGACGCCCTGGGTGCCGCTCGTTTGCACGAAGGTCAGTGAGATCCACCCGCCCTGGTCAGCCCTGTATCCATAGCCGTAGCCGTCGAACACAGTGGGGTGGGTGGTGTTTCCGAAGATGCCGCCACTGATAGTGAATGAGACTGGAGCGTGGGAGAGTCTGTTGCCAAATATACCGCGCTCCCAGTCAGCGGTGTAGTGGACTTTGAAGTCCACGAAGAGAGGTTGTTCATCGCTCCGGAAATAACTCCATGCGACGTAGTCGATGGTGGTGTTGGCCCGCACTTCTACCGGTACGGGCTCGGTCGTGGAGCCGTCATGCACGAACATCTCAGTGACTTCCGCGTAGACCATGTAGGTGGTGTTGTCACCGACGTGGATGTCCTCGGGGAACAGGAACTGGCCGACTACGAAATCGCCGTCCTGATTGGTCAGGACGTTTACCGTCTCGATTGCCGAAGTTCCGTTCCTCGACCACACTATGTGGACCTGGACGGGTAGATCGGATGCGGGCATGAAGACGCCTTGAATCGGGTCGAGCCAATTCACCGTCCCGTTGAACTTGGCCGGGTAGCGGTTGTCGAGCCACAGCACCTCGGGCACAGTCATCGATATCCTAGTGGGAATCTTGTCGTCCTCGTCGAGGATGCAGTCGTTGTCGTGGTCCCAGTCGCTGGACTCGGCGCCGTTGGTGCAGTTGTCTGAGGTCCAGCCCTCCTCTAGGTGGTCCCAGTCCAGATCGGTGCGGTTATCGGCGTCGTCGTCCTGATCTCTCGCGTCGGGCCCGGTATTGGGATCCGAAGGGTTGGATATACCAGTGCCATCACCGAAGTCGTCGTGGTCCCACGGGTTCGTCGACTCACTGTTGAATCTCGATGGCCACAGCATAACCTCGTCCTCGTCAAGCATGCCGTCGGAGTCGTCGTCGAGGTCGATGTCGTCCCTCAGGCCGTCGTTGTCGTGGTCCCAGGGGGTGATCCACGGCGTGGCAGAGGCCTGCTCGAGGATATTGACCAGTCCATCGCCGTCCCAGTCGTCGTCGGCCCAATCGAGGAT
>CAZSPJ010000040.1:0-6092 GCA_964608795.1 uncultured Candidatus Poseidoniales archaeon
AGAGGGGTCGAAACCATGAGCTAGAGATAGCCTGTTCGACACCAGTCGTGAGTGTTCATCCAGTTCGCGGTATCGCGCATAGCCCCCATGGAGTTCGTCCGCTCCTTGCCCACAAAGCCCCACAGTCACTTGCTTCGACATCTCCTCGAACAGAGTCTGCCAGAACAGTACGGTGACGTCGAGATCCTCCCCGCTGGCAACGAAACTAGGGAGCCCTTTCCAGAACGCGTCCTCTTCGATTATCCTAGTATGGTGTCCAAGATCGTGATGCTGGGCGACCATCTCGGAGGCAACGAAATCTGGATTGTCCTCGCTGCTGGCGACAGTCCAGCACTCCGGGACCGGCTTTCCCGCACTCAGTGACACCTGATGAGCGAGAGCGGCCACCAGACTCGAATCCAAACCTCCCGAGAGCACGATTCCGATTGGAACGTCAGACATCATCCGATCCTCAAGGCCGTCTCGGAAACTGTCGAGAAGGATACGGGCCTGGGCTGACGGGTCCCAGTGCTCTGCAGGCGAGATAATATCTCGAGAGTACTTGCTGACTCCATTCAGAACTGCTCTGCCATCCTCGTTCAAGGACCATGACTCGATTGTCCCCGGGGCGACTTGTGTGACACCGAGGAAGAGCGTTGTCGAATCCAGCGGGTACTCGTACGCCAACCTGACGGTAAGAGCATCGATGTCCGGTCTAGCCGTGAATTCGGGATGAGCGTGGAACGCCTTGACTTCTGAGGCGAAGAGAAGCGTGCCGTCTGGAAGCAGAGTTCTGAGCAGCGGCTTGACACCCATAGGATCCCTGCTCAGAAGTAGTTCGCGTCTTTCCCGGTCCCATAGGGCGAAGCCCCATATCCCATCCAACAGGGAAACCCACCCGGCGTGGTCCGAAGATGGGTCTTCACTGAATGATCCAGCGGTGAGAATGGCCTTCCTGTGCAGAGCTAGAATTGCTTCACTGTCTCCTGAAGTACGCCATGGATAGGCATTGCATCGAGAGCGCAGTTCCAATTGATTGTAAATCTCCCCGTTCTGCACCAAGACCGCCCCGTGGTCTGATTCGATGGGCTGGGAAGATCCCTCGATATCGACTATCGACAGTCTAGCGTGGCCGAACGCCACTGAGCCGTGTTCAAGTTCATCGTAGAAGCCGCCGCCTCCGTCGGGCCCCCTGTGCCTGAGGCATGCGGCCATGGCCAGAGCAGTTGCTTGGTCGGCATTTCCGAGGATGCCCGAGATACCACACACGGACTCTCGAGAGGCAATCCCGCCATTATATTGATGGGGGTAATCAGAAGTACACCACGAAGATGGCGAACGAAACCAGCGAAGCTAGGGTCCATATCAGAACGTACGTGTTCTGAGACAGTGGAGAATCTACTATGTCCCCGCTCGAACCCTCATCCGACATACTAACGCACTGGCCAGATGAAACCGGATTGTAAAGATGACGGGGCGAGACTCACAAGAAAGGGCTGAGCAACAGCAGACCGGCGAGAGGGAGGAGGATCATCGTCGCATTGTCGTCGATGTACTTGATCCTCGGCAGCTCTCCGAGGACAGTTAGAGGGGCTAGGAGGATGCATGTCCATAGCGGAGTGCCGAGCCAGAAGCTGCATCCGATCCAAATAGCATATGAGGCTGCGAGACCTGTGATTATCGCTAGTCTCATGTCCTGCTTCTGGCGCTTAATTTCACCCATTAGAGGATCTACGAAGGTGAGTCCAAAAATCAACGGGATGCCGTAGATTCCGGATTTTATCCCAGAACCGCTCGCAAAGGGCTCCATGCCTGTTACCAGAAGAGCGAGGCAGACTGCAAAAGCACCCCATGCGAAGGCTGATATCTGCTTGGACTCATACTCCCTCTGGCCCACTATGACGATTCCGAACCGCAGTCTAACGGTTTCAATGACGAGAACTAGGAGGAAGACGTAGCTGACCAACTCGTCGAGTCCGACTGAGAAATAGCCTGCTAAATCGTCTCCTCTGGTGTAGTAGATCAAAGGAATCGCCGCCATAGATACGTGCGTCAGGCGCCTGAACGCGTGGCCACCGAACCCGCCTACTGAATGCTCCACGTGGTCAATGTCGAATCTAGCCTCTGATTCATCCATCCCAAATCACCTCCTGACTTCCTAATCCAATATTTCCACGGCCTCATCGAGCGTTATACTTCCGGTTTCGACAGCATCCAGCACCTCGTTTATCCTAGGGTGGCCTAAAAGGCGAGAGTCCCATGCAGAGAGTAGCCTCTCCCTGACCCTGAGACGCCCCCTGCGTTGAGAACCAGAACAAGATTCGATCTCCTCCAGCAACTCGTCCACCCCGTTCCCATCGTGTGCAGAAACCAAGTGGACCGGGGTCTGCGAATCCTGACTCAACCCGATAGCAGAGCGCACAAAATCGGCAGCCTGCTGAGAATTGGGAAGATCTGATTTGTTAATCGCGATGATATCTGCCAACTCCATGATACCGGCCTTCTCGGCTTGCACTGTATCTCCTCTGTCTGGCCCGTCGACTAGAAGCACCCGGTCAGCGAAGGCGACAATCCGGATCTCTGATTGGCCAGAGCCTACCGTCTCGATGACTATTCTATTCCAACCGCATGCAGCCAGACATCCAATCATTGGAGAGAGGCAGGAAGCCAAGCCCCCTGGGTGGTTCCTCGTGGCGAGTGATCTGACGAAGACCGAGTCACCTGAGTCAATAGCACCCATCCTCATCCTATCTGCGAGAAGAGCACCGCCGCTATTCGGTGAGGACGGGTCAACGGCTAGAACCGCGACTCTCTGCCCCCTTTCGACCCACCTCGAAATCAGCCTACCGATTAAGGAGGACTTGCCGACTCCGGGAGGGCCTGTGACCCCTAGTGTCCAGGGCTCTTGTGGGCCAACCTCGAACCTGTGACCGTCCTCGATTGCTGTGAGGATCCTAGATAGGTCTCTGCGGCTTCCAGATAGTGCCGAATTCAGCAGGTCGGAGTCGGTCAACCCCATCGCCATCCTGAGTTCTCCCCTATTCCCACCGGCTGTCCTGACTCGATCCTGCTAGATGCGGCCTCGAGGAACTCCAGAATCTCAGAGGTGCGCGCGCCCGGGCCGAATATCGCCCGGACGCCTTGTCCGTGGAGTGAATCGTGATCGTCTGACGGGATGATGCCGCCAGCGAAGACTACGACTTCGGAGAGGCCTTCTTCCCTCAGTCCGTTGCAGACAGCAGGCACGAGGACGTCGTGAGCCCCGGACAGAGTGGACAGGCCGAGAGCGGTGGCGTCCTCGTCCATCACAATCCTAACAATTTCCTCCGGTGTCTTTCGCAGTCCGGTGTACACAACCTCGTGGCCACCGTCCCTGAGTGCTCTGGCGATGACTTTCGCCCCCCTATCGTGACCGTCGAGACCTGGTTTGGCAATCACGATTCGCATTTCGACAAAACTGGGAGTTGGGGGACTGACTTCAAGCAACCGATGATGCGCGTGACTGGCGGCATTCCTACGGGAATGCTCATTGGCGGGGTATTCCTACCTTTGCACCATGGCTGAGTCCGATGAGCGTGTCGAGGAGCTCCGTCGTAGGAAAGCGCAGGCCGAAGGTGGTGGTGGGCAGGCTCGCGTCTCGGCTCAACACGCCAAAGGCAAGATGACAGCCAGAGAGAGAATTGAACTGCTGCTCGACGAAGACTCGTTCATGGAGGTGGATGCATTGGTAGAGCACAGATGCAGGGATTTCGAGATGGATCGAAACGTGATTCCCGGGGACGGAGTGGTCTGCGGGCATGGCACGATAGGGGGCAGGACGGTGTACTGCTTCGCTCAGGACTTCACAGTCTACGGGGGCTCTCTGGGCGAGATGCATGGGCTGAAGATTTGCAAGATTCTGGACATGGCGCTGAAGACAGGTGCTCCGGTAATCGGCCTGAATGACAGTGGAGGGGCTCGTATCCAAGAAGGGGTCGCCAGTCTGGGATCTTATGCTGAGATCTTCTTCAGGAACGTCAGAGCCAGTGGTGTCATCCCTCAGATCTCAGTGATAATGGGACCGTGTGCCGGTGGAGCCGTTTACTCCCCTGCGATTACCGACTTCGTCGTCATGGTGGACCAGACATCCCATATGTTCATCACCGGGCCGGAGGTAATCAAAACGGTGACCAATGAGGAGGTCACATTCGAGGACCTAGGAGGTGCTTCCACTCATGCCACTAGGTCCGGAGTCACTCACTTCACCGCAAGCGATGACGAAGATGCGTTGAATATCGTGAGGGAGCTTGTAGGGCTAATCCCATCCAACAATCTTGAGAACGCCCCTGTCGTCCCGACGACTGACCCGCACGACAGGTCGTGCGATGAGTTGGACTCGCTGGTTCCCGAGGATCCCAGTCAGCCATACGACATCCTCACTGCTGTCGAAGCCGTGCTGGACGACGTGGCCTTCCTAGAGGTGCAGGCCGATTACGCGAGTAACATAGTAGTCGGATTCGGCCGCCTCGGCGGCCATACCGTTGGGGTGGTCGCGAATCAGCCCAAGGTACTAGCGGGGTGCCTAGACATCGATGCTTCGATCAAGGGTGCGAGGTTTGTCCGCTTCTGCGACGCGTTCAACGTGCCGCTACTGACCTTCGTTGATGTGCCTGGGTTCCTGCCTGGGGCCAGCCAGGAGTGGGGGGGAATCATCAGACACGGGGCCAAGCTGCTCTATGCATATGCCGAAGCCACAGTTCCGAAACTCACTGTCATCACCCGAAAGGCGTACGGAGGCGCTTACGACGTGATGTCCTCCAAGCACATCAGAGGGGACTACAACATTGCATGGCCTACCGCCCAACTGGCAGTGATGGGGGCTGACGGCGCGGTCCAGATCATCCATAGGCGGAGAATCCAGAACTCCGGTAACCCCGAGCAGGAGAGGGAGAGGCTAGTTGATGACTACGAGGAGACCTTTGCCAATCCATACAGGGCCGCAGCGCTCGGATACCTCGACGATGTGATTCAGCCTCATCAGAGCAGGACAGTCCTGATTCGCGCTATGGGGGCACTGCTGGAGAAGGAGGAGATTCGCCCTGCTAGAAAGCACGGCAACATCCCACTGTGAGGAGCGAGTATGGGAAAGCGCGCGGACAGGGAAGCCAAGTTGCTAGCTGCGGCCATGGCTGCTGTGATGCTGGTAGGAGAAGGAGGCGAGGCGCTGGGACCTTCAGGGCAGAGGGAAGCGGGCAATCCGTGGTCCCGCGATCATAGACGAGTGCTAATCGGCCGACGCAACCTGTTCCGCGCACGTACGCGACGGAGTACCCCGAGGTGAGCCGATGGGCGAGAAGAGGAAAGTCACAGTAGACGGCGAGGAGTTCGAGGTCGACGTCGAGAGAGACGGTGATGCTTGGATAGTACGAGTCGGTGGCCGGGAGTTCACGATCGAAGTTGACGGCGGAGTGCCGAGCGAAATCGCTAGGCGTTCGACTGGACGGGGCAGGAGGAGGAATCGCTCTGGGACCATCTCATCCTCCATCCCCGGGAAGGTTGTTTCACTGCACGTAGCAGTAGGAGACCGAGTCGATGATGGAGAGGTCCTGCTCGTCCTAGAAGCCATGAAGATGCAGAATGAGATCCAGGCTCCGATTTCAGGGACTGTCACTGAGGTCAATTGCGAATCAGGAGATAGCGTCGAGGCCAATGTACCACTGGTAATTATCGAGCCTCTAGAAGAATCTGCGTGATGTTTCACAGAGTTCAAGAGTGGTGATTGACAGGGTCGTTCGTGCCGAAGTGTGATTATCCGAAGTGCGGGAACGAGGGCGAGCAGATCAGCCGTCTGTCACCCGAGGGATTCCTAGTGGCCACGGGGAGCAAGGCATACTCCTTCAGAGAGGCATATAGGAGGTTCCACTACTGCAAGGAGCACCACGACGAGCTCATGAGTTCGGTGTGGAACCGCGTCAGGGATTCGGAGGACAAGGACGACGACCACGTCGCACCCACTGCGATATGATGCGGTAGGTTCATCGAATCGGCACTTGCAGTAAGCCCGTGGCTTCTTACGTCAGTCATCTCGAATGCGCCTACACCGGTCAGCACTACCCCGCCGACGGACTCCACTC
>CAZSPJ010000041.1:0-5753 GCA_964608795.1 uncultured Candidatus Poseidoniales archaeon
GCTGACAGGCTGTCCGGCACCCTGCCCAATGCCGTTCTGGGCAGAAGGTCCTTCGAGGTAGCAGACTACGTATCCGAGGCCGGTTCAACCACCAGATTAGCCCTGCTCGACTGTAGTTGCGAGGGAGCCTGCCCCCAATTTCCCGTGGACGCTGTTCCCTCCGGCATCGCCTCTCCCAAATGCACAGCGCTTTGCCTCGAAAACCTCGAGCAGGCCGCATTAACCGATCTGGTGTTGCAACATGGTATCACCAAGCTGGTAATCGGCGGTTGCGACTCCTCGCCGTTACCCAGTCGTCTGAAGTCCTCCTTGGACTCGCTTGGCTGCGAGTACAGCGGTTTAGGTTGGTTGGATGAGCCTCGTTCATCAGACGAGTCCTGGAGGGTCGCATCCATCGGAGATTCGACTTCCCGGACAACCGGTTCTGCATTGGATTGAAAGAGGGACTCATGGACGTTAGTCCATGAACGCCGCCCGTGCAGCTCTAGCAGCGGCGATACTGCTAATGGGTATCTGGGCCAATCTCAACCCGGATGTCATAGATGGCTGGGTGGATGGCGGAATAGCCTCTCAGAGCGACGAGCCTGCCGCGCTGGTCGGCCTTCAGACAGAAGAGGAATGGCTCGTCCTCAGAGTTCAGTTCCCTGGGAAGCCGTTCTCTCAGACCAAGGCAGACTCGATGCTAGGGGGTGATGGCTCAGCAACCAGTTACATCAATCAGATGAGCGGTTCCGAATCTTCTCTGAAAATCACCGAGACCGCTGAGATTTGGACTGCTCCTCATGCCGAGGGGCACTGGGGTGCGGATTCGACAGATGAGCGCGACATAGGAGTGACAGATCTCATCGAAGAGGCCGCACAGGCTCTCCTTACTGGGACAGACCTGTCGAGATGGGACTTCGATGGGGATGGCACTGTAGACAGGATACTAATCCTCCATTCGGGTCTTGCACAGGAGTCCGGAGGAGGGGCAAATGCGATTTGGAGTCACATGTCATGGCTGGACGAGCCACTTTCGATAGGTGACTGGTCCGTGAGTCACTATACCATTGCCTCACTGGATTCAGGAATAGGTACGGTAATCCACGAGATGCTCCATCAGATGGGTGCCCACGACCTTTACGATGTGCACAGCGACCTGCCTTCATCGAATTGGAACGGCTTGGGGGACTGGGACATCATGGCCAGCGGCAATTGGAACGGTAACGGAGCCGTCCCATCGATGCCGGGAGCTGCGACCCTCGATTTGATTGGAGCCAAACGCTCCACTGTGGTAGACACTGACATCGGAGGCAGTTTCGTGGTCGGTCCGATATCTGACGGCGGTATCAGCCTGGCCATCGAAATAGCTCCCGGAGAGACCATATGGATTACTCTGAGGGGCGACTCCGGGTTCGACTCGGCACTACCAGGCCATGGCATCATCGTCGAGCATTCCGACGACAACAACGGTAACGCCCCTGATAACCTCGTCAACACCGATCCCGACAACGCTTGGGTCAAGATCATCGAAGCGGACGGTGATGACGGACTACAGAGAGGGAGGGACACTGGGTCAGCCAGTGATGCCTTCTCTGTGGGGGACGAATTTGGTGCAGATGGCATGATGATACGAGACAATCGGGGCAGGCTGGTCCCATGGACAGTCACAGTAGAGGAAATGACCATCGGATCCGCAACCGTGGTGATAGAGCCCAACGGGGAATCTTCTGTAGACATATTGACTCCCAGAGACCCGATACAATTCATCCCAGGCGAGTTTACCTATGCACAAGTAACCGCATCACAGCCATGCACGCTGGAGGTTTCCCTGTCATGGACCCAGAGTGGCGGTCAGGTTCAGCCGGAAAACATCGAGATCCCGGTGGGGACGCATGACATACAGATTCTAGGTAGCCCAAGTGGCATCAGCGACTCAGGGAGCCTGAGTGGAGTCATAGGGTGCGAGGGCGAGACGATGACAAACATCCAACTCGACTGGTTCCGCATAGGGCACAGGCTGTCCACAGAGGAATTGCACGTTGTCGTATCTTGGGAGTCTCCGACCACAGTCGAAGTCAAACCCGAATACGAGGGTGACGAAGAGCGCACCTACTCGATCACCGTAGAGGGTGCAGCTTCTAGGATTGCCACGACCTCTTCCCCTGTCTCTCTATCTCCCGGAGATCCCATTGTACTGGATATCGATCCTAGTGGACTGTTGGAGCCAGGTATGCTGGCAAGGGGGAATCTGGTACTGTCAGACAGCCATGGCACGGAATTGCGGATTCCACTGTTGCTTGAGGCTGAATCTCCATTCACAGGTGACGGCTGGGTTGCTTGGCTGGCTGAGCCTTCAAACGGTCTGCTGATTATATCTGTGCTGTTGGCAATTTCGGTAGTCTCAGGCGGCCAGAGACAAGTGCAGCCACCTTCGGAATCAGCCTAATTCACCTCCGATTTGGATTATTCCATCGGGAGTCCGCTGGCGGCCTAGTAATCGCCAGATACCTCCACACATCTCCGACTTGCAGCGGGTGCAACCAGGTCTTTCCGACTCCGGACGCCAGTCTAGAGGCAAGGCAGGCTCCCTCCCAGTCATTCGGGGCTTCTGCTGGGTGGACTACCAGCCACGGAGCATGATCCTCTCCCAATCGACTGTCATAGCATCTCCATCTGGTCCCGTACTTGAAGCCCGGACGGGGATGCAATCCCCTGCTCAATAGATCGCGCAGGATATCGGCTCCGATTGTGTTCTGAGAAGGATCACTCAGCGAATCGATCAACTGCTTCGCGCTGGCATCGAGCATCCTACCTTCTGGATGTGGCACGCCAATCCTCTCTTCTGGCCACTCATCAGATTCCACGATAAAGCTCCCTCCGCTGTCCAGCGGAGAGCCACCGAGTCCAGCAATGCACTCCAAATCCGCCTTCGATAACCCCCCCATCACACCTTCGGGCTCGATTCTGGCGACTCTGTAAGTTACTACCGCATGCTCGTCATCGATTACTAGGACCTCGGGAATTCTGCTTCTGTCTGAAACCTGCTCCGACCAAGTGAAGAGGTCCTCGACGTCGAGATGTTCGGAGGCGTGATACCATCTGATCTCGGAAACAGGCTCGTCGGACCTAGGGTGAGCTTCAGACGCCCATCTGAGCCCCCAAGTAGAGTCCGCGTAAGTTAATTCAAGGGCATCGAAGTTCTGATGCATGACCAACTTATTTCCAGGCACTCTGAGCGATTCCACCACCACAGCCTCATCCAGCAACCTCGGAGAATCACCGACTGATTCACTCAACCAGTTCGCAGAAGGCCATTCTAAGTGCCTGTAATCATGGCAAAATATCACATCTGCAGAAGTCAGCAGGAGCTTACCCCCTTCAATAGGCCGGCCTATGGCGGATTTGTTCCACAGCCTATCACATGCCTGCCCGTCATACAGCCAACCGCTTTCGTGCTGTTCCACGCATCGACGAGAAGGTTCACGACTTGAGTTCGCCGGTTAGCAAACATCATTCGCATCCATCATCACGCACAGACGATGGATGAGGTCGAGGAGCGCGCTGCTACTCTCAAGAGGCTGAGGGTGCTGTTGGATGACGTAGGCTCCTCCAAGGTCACCCTGATCGGCGACGTGATGCTGGATAGATTCCATCATGGTTATGCGAATAATCTCGATTCCACCGCACCGGTCCCCGTCCTCAAGATTCTCCGGTCCGAGGAGACTCCGGGAGCAGCTGCTCACATAGCGATGGGCCTGAACTCTCTAGGCCTCCAGATCAACCTGTACTGCTGTGTTGGAGATGACAGGGAGGGCCGGGTCATAATAGGAAAACTGTCCGAACACGGGATAGATCCTAGCGGCATCGCAATCGTTCCCGAGCGCAGCACTCTGACGAAGATCAGATTCTACGGCAGCCGTGAAAGCCTGCTCGACAAGAGCCAGATACTGCTGCAGGCGGACAGGGGGCCACGCGAAGGACTTCCTAACAGTGTGTTTGAGTCTCTGACAGAACAAGCCATGTCCTCTCTGGGAGACAGTTGCGCCATCGTCCTCTCGGATTACGATAAGGGAGTCCTCAATGCTGCAGGCGCCCGAGCGCTGATTGACGCCGCCAGTGAGGCCGGGCTGCCGGTGATAATGGATCCGAAACTGACCGGTCTAGACAGGAGCAGGGGTGCTGACGTGGTACTGTTCGAGAAGCGGGGACTAGAATTACTGAGCCGCCGACAGATGGCATCCGATCCGGCAGATGCAGCGAAGAGTCTGATTGAGGAGCATGACTGGGGCGCTATGCTCGTCCTTGGAGGAATTCACGGAGTGACACTCTACCAGGCCGGGCTAGAACCGATGCACATTCCCTGCGCTGCTCCCGCTCCTGTCCAGCAGATAGGTCTGCATGATGCTGCCGCCACTGCATTGGCAGCAGCACTGGGCAATGGCCTATCGATAACCGATGCTGCCTCACTCGCAGCAGCAGCTTGCGAGTGCGTCCTGTCGGCTGAGGCCAGCCACGAATTCGTCAATCGCACCACTCTAGGGCTCTGGTTAGACGAACTGGCTTGGCAACTTCGAATCTCCGATAGATGATTTACAATCATCTAGGCACGGGATTCATTACATGATGGTTCGGGCCGTAACTCATGAGAGTCCCGCATGTCCTTGTCACTTTGCTGGTCATAGCCTCTCTATCCTTCGTTATCACGACTACTGCTGCTGACGAGCCTGACAACATCCCGTTGATTGGCTTCGATTTCGAAAATGGCCATCGCTCTAACGGGTCCCTGGAACTCTCTGGATTCATTGAAGATGAGGTTAAACCGACTAAGGTGTTTTGGCGGTTGGACCCTACTGAGAACTCGTTATGGGGCGACATCAGCTCGTCGCTGGAAGTAATCGAATCATCGGGTTCGCGAACCTCTTGGTCCTGGCTAATCACTTTCGATGACGCAGATGTCGACACATTCTCTCCTTGCACCTGTTTTATCTCCATCACGGTTGAGACCGGAACAGGCGAGTCATGGGAAACCAGACGAGTGGTGTTCCTCGGCGACACCGCAAGGTCTGCTATCATTGTCGACTCCCCGGAACCCGGCGATTGGGTGCACGAATCCCTGTTGGTAGAGGGGTGGAGCGAGTATCCGATGTCATGGACCACTCCGGAATTGAGATTCTTCGCCAAATCCGCCTCCAGCTCCGTCGATGCATGCTCCGCCGAAGCTGACTCCGATATGTCAGCACACCTCGCCGTCATAACGCCCGAAGGTAAGTTCTCGGAATTGCTGGATATTTCGGGATTGAGCGATGGATGGCATTCCCTGTACGCTGAGAATTACGATCCTTCCGGAGTGACCTATTTTCAGGAGTGCATCCCCTTACGCATCAACAATCTAGCACCATTGGTATCCATTGAGGGACCTGAGCACTCTCTGGAGGGGCTCAATGACCTGTTCTTCGATGCCAGTTCATCCGATGACCCAGTATGGGGCCGAGAGGGCATGCACTACATGTGGGTGCTCCGAAAACCATCGCACTCGGGCCAGACTCCTCTGGAGATTGTGATGGGTGAGGACAAGGGGACGATGTCAATCCCCACTGGTAACTCGGGAGATTACACTCTGACTCTAGTCGTCACCGACGCTGGGGGGATGATGAGTACGATGGTGAAGGAATTCACCATCCAGAATGTTGTCCCAGAGGCCATAGCGTCTCTAGACGGGTCACCAATCGAAGACGGTGCCAGAATCAAACTTAGCCCGGGTTCGGAGTGGG
>CAZSPJ010000042.1:0-5708 GCA_964608795.1 uncultured Candidatus Poseidoniales archaeon
TTAAGTCCGGCCCCTTTGACCAACTCGGGTACCTCTGCAACCCCTCAGCGGGGCCATCCTCACTTGAACCGAGCGCACGCAGCGACGTCACAATTGACTTTCCTCGTACCCTTGGGGTACGAACGCTTTAACGCCACTCTGACGGCCGTTACAACGTGCAAGTGAGCAGCACATCGAATAGGGTCTCCGGTCGTGCAAGACTAGCGATACTGCTGGCCTTGGTCATTCTCGCCCCCGTTTACATCTCATTGGCCCCCTCTCCAGAACTCCGTGCCACCGAGCCCATGTCGGCCGATGATGACATCGAATTGAAGCTCTACACCCTGTATCTATCCTCTCAGAACACCTCTGCAGGAGGCGACGGCTACATCACCACCAAGGTCCCCGAGTCGGGAGGTCAGGACAGTTCCAGTGCTCTGGACAGCGAGGTTGAGTTCCGCTCCAGCGACATGCTCTCCTCTCTGATAGTGTACGGCAGGTCGCAGCACGGCAGCTCGGGTTCCTACTACCTGCCCTTGGACCTGTTCCTCAGGGCCACCGGCCCAAGTGGATCCACGGTCGAGTGGTCAATCACGCTGAAGGCCGGTGGCTCTCAGGTGGGCACAGCGTCCTGGGACACCGACGCCTGCACGCAGAGCTTCACAAACAGCTGCAGCTTCGATCATGAGGAGTTCGAGATTGACCTTGAGGAAGATCAGTCCTTCATCATCTCGAAGGACGAGAGGATGGAGATAACCGTCAGTGCGGAGATGTCAGGTTGCGATGGCGGCTCGTTCCCGGGAGGATCGAGCTGCGAGGCAGAGGTGGCATGGAATGAGATCGACGATGAGAACAACAGGTTCTCCCAACTCGAAGTCGAGGCCAATGCAATCTCCAACAGCCTCGTCGTGCTTCAACGCGAGGGCGCTGAGCTCGCCGAGGGCCCCGAGCTCGACTGGTACCCGAACGACATCCTCTCCGAGCGCGCCATGCAGTTCACCTTCGATGTCAAGAGCGCCTTCGGACGCTACGACATCGAGGCCACGCGCCTGATTATGAGGGACCCTAACGGAATCTATCGCATCGACCACATCATCAACGAGGACGACGAGGACATCGAGGACACCAGCCAGGGCATCTTCGGCGAGTACATCTGGACATACCCCAGCGGCCTGCCTGCAGGAGAGTACTCAGTCGAGTTGGAGATTACTGACATCCAGGGTAACGCCTTCCTAGTTGAGCACGACCCTGTCGAGATGCACCAGTGGGGCGTCTCGATTAACCACCGGTTGAACAAGCTGACCGAGTACATCGCACCCGGTGAGACGACTGCCATTCCGCTGCAACTGGTCCACAAGGGGGACTCCACCAAGTCGATGGAGATTGAGTTGGAGGTGCTGACCAACCTAGGCAGTTCGTGGATTCTCGAGTTCGACTCACCCGGAGGCTACACCCTCGATGCAGGAGGTGACATCCTAAACCCAATTCTCACCCTGACAGCCCCTGATGACCTGACAGGGACCCCGGAGGGCATTGAGATCAGGGCTGTCGCCGAGGCTGAGGTCGACAGCGTGCTGCAGGTAGTGGATCAGGACATCCTGCAGCTCGACCTCGAGAAGATCGATGTGTACCAGCCCCCCGAGGTCTCAATCTGGAACGAGGAGCACGATGTGCAAATCGCGAACTCGACCCGTCCGGACGACTTCGACCAGACGGTTCCGAGGTATGTCGAGTACGAGGAGTTCACTCCGTTCCTCCTCGAGATCTTCAACACCGGCTTCGATGCCGACACCTTCCGTGTTGACGTTCTGCAGAGGGCCAAGTCAATCATCCAGATATACGACAACGACACCGGCGAGAGGATACTCGAGGACGAGGGAGACGGTACCTTCCACACCGCCATTCTAGAGCGCCACTCGACACAGGTGCTGCTGTTCAACGTCAAACCTTCGTCGGACCGAGATGATCCGGACATCGGCGAGATAGAGGTCGAGGTCATCAGCAATGGAAACTCATCTCTGCGAACCACTGTGATATTCACCATTCAGAGGACATTCGGAATCCACGCCGAGGTCTCGCAGGACTGCGACGGCTCTCCACTCGGTCACATCCGCGTGTCCCTGTGCTCGCCCGGCTCGAGTATCGCTGCTGTCGATTTGAGAGTGAGAATAACCAACAGCATGACCAGCGGCGAATCGGCCAGCTGGTGGAGGATACAGAACCCGGCCGCCCTTGAAGAGAACACCGATCGAGATCCCGCCTACGGGCAGTGGCAGTTCATGATACTGGATGAAGACGGCGACGCTGTCCCGAGAGTATCCCTTGGTCCCGGTGACTTCACCGAGGTTTTCGTCACCGTGACTCTGACCAGCCAGGTTATCGCCGGCAACCACACTGTCTATCTGCGTATAATCGAGGACGTCGACGATGACGATCCGAGGTACTTCGATTTGCCAATGGTGTTCGAGGTGGAGGCCGGTGAACCCGAACTTCAGATCGTGCAGGTCTCTCCCAACTACGAACTACTACCTGGCGAGGCCTACTCCATACAGCTCAAGGTCAAGAACAACGGCAATGGCCCCCTCACCGTACTGCTCGACGCCGAGGTTGAGGTGTCCGGTTGGAGCGTTGACATCGAAGGACCATCGGGCTCGCCTCTGATTGAGCTCGAGGCCTTCGAAGAGGCGACCTTCAACCTCGAGGTCACTGTCCCCGATTCGGCCAACAACGGCGAGCAGGTCTCAGTGCAGATTACTGCCACCCCTTTCGACACCGAGCAGAGTTGGCCGGAAGAGTACACCGCCACGACCACCGTGACCATGACTGTGGGAATCTCCTCTCTGTTGGATATCCTAATCAACGAGTTAACCCATCCACGCCTCTCGACAATGGTCATCGGCCTAGTCGGCATACTGCTCCTTTTCGCTGGTGTCCAGAGTAGGATGAACCGACGTAGGTGGACAGCCCATCTCGCTTACCTCGAGTCCCTCGGAGGGGGCGATGAGGATGAGGAAGATGAGGACGAAGACTCCGATCTTCCTGCTCCTGTCACCTCGATTGAGGAAGAGGAGTCGGACGATTACGAGGACGATGAGATCGAACTCGTCTGAGCCTATGTGAATCGGCGTCCGAACGGCGCTCCATTCGTCTTAAGACCCGTACTTTCTGCCGTAGGCAGCAGAAGGTGTCAGCATGAATGCGGTTTCTGCTATGTCAATGCGCTCTGCGACGTCGCGCAAGCGCCGCTCCGCTTTGCTGTTCAGCGCCTTGCTGCTACTGTCCTCGTACGCCGCCTTCGAGTTCGGAGTTTGGGAGGCCAAAGCCTCCACCGATGCGGATGGGGATGGCCTGACCTACGGGCTTGAGTTCTACATCAACACCCAGCCTCAGGATTGGGACTCCGACAACGACGGGCTGCCCGACGGATGGGAGTGGCAGTACGGCTTAGACCCACTCTCTGCGACGGGAGATAACGGTTCCACCGGAGACCCAGATGGTGATGCCTTCACTAATCTCAACGAGTACCAGTACGGGATTCCCGCAGGATGGGACTCACCCTCGACCCCATCCGAGTTGGATAACGGAGTGTGGTGGAACGGCACCGTGCCCACGAGGAACTGGGACGAGGAGAGCGCCATGCAGATTATTCAGGGCACTGGCTCAGACGGCGCGGACGAGGATCCGATGGGCAACATATGCAACGACGGGATGGACAATGACAAGGACGGGCTGGTCGACACCTTCGACAACGACGGCGACGGTGATGCCGATTGCAGCAGCGACGACGATGACGGCGACGGCGCCATTGATGAGGACCCGGACGGCTGGGATACCGACGGCGACGGCATGCCCGACGGATGGGAGGTCGCCAACAACCTCGACCCGACCTCTAACTCCAACATGGACGGTCCCAACGGCGATCCAGATGGCGACGGCTTCGGCAATCTCTGGGAGTACGTCAACCCGGCTTGGGGGACTCGCAACGGCTCCACCAACCCACCGACCCAGTATTTCAGGCCCGGCCCGTTCAACATGACCGCTACCGAGTCGCCATGCAACCCAATCCTCGGCCTCGGACCGGGAGGATGCGCCATCTTCACTGCCGAGGTTGACAGCATCACCCAGACCGATCCCAACAACAACGACACTGACGGAGACGGTCTGAACGACTCGTACGAGGCCTTCATACTGCTGACCGACCCGACCGCAGTCGACACCGACGGCGACGGCATCTCAGACGGTGTCGAGGTCAACGGCGCGTACGGTGATCCGCCCCAAGCCACCGATCCGCGCAACAACAACACCGACGGCGACCAGTTCGACGACGGCGAGGAGGACGTCAACGGCAATGGGATGGTCGACCCGGGAGAGACCGACCCGACTCGTATCGAGGACGCCGGCGACATAGACAACGACGGCATAGACAACTGGGAGGAGAACATGACCTGCACACTGTGGAACGTCTCCGACACCGACCGGGGAGGAATCAGTGATGGCGACGAGCGTTCTATGGGACATTTCAGCGACCCCTGCGTCTCTACCGAACAGATAGTCAAGCAGATTACCGCATGGGATTCAACGAACTCGGTCCTCACTCTGAATTCAACCACAGGATTGGACCCCACCCCCGAAGACTGGAGACAACAAGGCGCTGCAATGGCCTACTACGTCTCCTTGAACGGTAGTCTTACCGGCTTCAGGTATCAATCTATCATATCCGACTCCTTACGCAATGTCGACACCGACAAACCGAGTGATGCAACGACCGTGGTATTCCTCAACTTCTCGTGGTGCTGGAACGCCACTGTGGGCGCGATAAACGAGCCGCACTGCGACGACGACTACTACGACACCGATGGCGACGGCCTGGCGGACTGGGAGGAGGGACTCGGGACCTGGGGATACCTGTCGCTGCCCAACATGACCGACACTGATGGAGACGGAGTCGACGATCTGAACGAGATACTCAATCAGACCGACCCCAGCATCGCTTGCGACAACCTGCTGGACACTGATGAGGACGGCCTCAACAACTACTTCGAGAACACCACCGGATGCCCGCTGATATACGGGATTGGGGGCAATGGTACTCTGGACACCTACTACACCATGTGGAACGTCACCGACACCGACAACGGCGGCGTAGCCGATGGTCAGGAGTACCTCGATGGGACCAATCCACAGAACAACTCCGCCGACGACCTGAATCCAGTTGACACTGATGGCGACGGCATACCCGATACCATAGAGCAACAGATCGGCACCGACTGGAGGGATCCGGACACTGATGGCGGTGGCGTGCCGGATGGACAGGAGTGCGCACCTGAGTACTGGGATCTCGGCTGTATCGACGCCGAGGGTAACCCGTGGGACCCCACAGACGACATCGATGACAACATGCTCTACTTCGTCGCCGAGAACACCTCGGCTGGTGTAGACCCGACCCAGAGGCACTACTGGAGATGGCACACCTACGACTACTACACAGGGGTGTCATGGGGGGTCAACACAACTCTTGTTGGATACACCCAGATGTTCCCCGAGTGGTCAACCACGCAGGGCGTCGCTGACTCGAGCTTCTGGAACTCCTCGGAGGTGTTGGGATGGACCATCCAGTACTACGACGACGGCGTGATGGGCCCGGACTATGAGCTGATAGCCCCTTACAACGCCGTCAACTTCACCAGTTGGCTGGACAACAACGCAGGTCTAAACTTCTCAAACTTCAC
>CAZSPJ010000043.1:0-5674 GCA_964608795.1 uncultured Candidatus Poseidoniales archaeon
AGGCTCATTCGGAGAAGCATGTCGACCATCGACCTCGCCGAGCACTTCTTGCAGGCCACTGAGGCCGCTGCGGTAGCAGCCTCGGCTTGGAGGGGGCTGGGGGACCGCAAGGCAGCAGACGGAGCAGCCGTCGAGGCCATGCGCACCGTCTTCGACAGCGTTCCCTTTGACGGGCGTGTGGCGATTGGCGAGGGCGAGCGCGACGACGCGCCGATGCTTTGGATCGGTGAACCCCTGGGCTCGATGCAAGGCGTCGCCGGGGCACCGGCGATCGACATAGCCGTCGACCCTCTGGAGTGCACCAATCACGTCGCCCTCGATTTGCCGAACGCTATGGCAGTGCTAGCGGCAGCCCCTCGTGGCAGCCTGCTCCATGCTCCTGACTGCTACATGGACAAGATAGCCGGTCCGGCCGCTCTCGCAGGCGAGGTCAGTCTCGAGGCCGACACCTCGTACAACGTCGAGGCCGCCTGCTCCGCTCTCGACAAAGCCTCGTCACAGCTCCGAGTGGTGGTTATGGACAGGCCGCGCCACGAGCAGCTGATACGCGATCTGAAACAGCACGACGTGGACATCGTCCTCATCGGCGACGGCGACATTGCCGCGGCTCTGAACGCCTCCGACCCCGATTCGGACATCGACATGCTGATGGGGATAGGGGCGGCACCCGAGGGAGTAATCACGGCGACCGCACTCAGGGGGCTGAAGGCTCCCTTCGAGGGGCGACTCGTGTTCAAGAACGAGGGCCATCGCGAGCGCGCTGAGAGGATGATCGAGGGCGATGTGGACAGGATCTGGAGTCGCGACGAGTTGTGCTCGTCGGACGATTCGGTCTTCGTCGGTTCCGGGGTCTGCCCTGGACGGACCCGCGGCGTCGAGGATACCGGTGACGGAAGGCACTCAGTTCACTCAGAAGTGATTGACGTGAAATCCGGCGAGCACTACTATGTGTCCTCGGTGCGATGAGTTCTTCTTGTACAGCCTACACGTGCTGACGAGGCAATCAGATGGACACGGAGCTCCTCGAGAGGACCGCAAGCGAGCTGGTGGCTCCGGGCAAGGGGATACTCGCCGCTGACGAGAGCAATGGGACGATGTCGAACCGGTTGGCTGCAGTAGGTGTCGAACCCTCATCGGAGTCCCGACGCTCGTACCGTGCAAACCTGCTCGAGACAGCAGGATACGAGTCAGCTGTCGGGGGGGTCATTCTGTTCGATGAGACGATCAGACAGAACATGGACGACGGCTCCCCGGTCGCCGAGGCACTGAGTTCTAGGGGCATCCATCCAGGAATCAAGGTCGACACCGGGGCCAAGGGCCTCGCCCATCACTCTGGTGAGAAGATTACAGAGGGACTCGACGGGCTCAGGGAGCGCTGCGCAGAGTACTTCGCGTTGGGCGCGCGCTTCGCAAAGTGGCGAGCTGTCATCCGTATCGCAGAAGGGATGCCGAGTGCTGCCTGCATTTCTACGAACGCGCACGCACTGGCTCGCTACGCGGCAATCTGTCAGGAGCAGGGACTGGTCCCAATCATCGAACCAGAGGTCCTGATGGATGGCTCGCATGACGCGCAGCGCTGCTACGACGTCACAGCCGAGACACTCGATGCGACCTTCGCCGCCTGCGCTGAGCAGGGCATCCACATCCCGGGAGCACTGCTCAAACCCAATATGATCATCGCAGGCAATGACTGCCCAGACCAGATTTCGAGGGAGGAAGTAGCTAGGATGACCGTGGACTGCTTGACCAATCACGTCCCGCACGACCTGCCGGGCATAGTCTTCCTGTCTGGGGGTCAATCGGACGAAGATGCGACTGCCCATCTCAATCTGATGAACCAGATGGACGCCGAGCACCCCTGGCAACTATCCTACTCCTACGGCAGGGCTCTGCAGGCTCACGCCCTCAGGACTTGGGCTGAGGGAGGTGACGAGTCCGCAGCCGCCAGCCAGCGGATGTTCGCTCACCGCGCTAAAATGAACAGCCTAGCCCGAAGCGGCGACTGGAGCCTCGACTTAGAGGCCTGATCAGTTATCGTCCAAGGCCCCAGGTCTAAGTTGCCAGACGCATATTTCGTAGCGCCCGGAGAGAGCACCGCCCCGCTTCGTCGTTGCGACCTTCATGATGTCCTTGTCCTTGGACAGTACATTTCCCAGCTGTTGGGGGGTGGTGCCGTGACGCATGGTTTCGTTTACGTGCTCGAGTATCTGAGTCGTGTTGGCTTCTCCTTTTTCATCTAGGAATTTCTTAATTTTCTGTCGCAGTCTGGTTGTCCTCATTTCACTCTCTCCTATTTGTTGTCGGGCTTAGCACGCTCGTGGTGCTGGACCCACTCCTCGGTTGCCCATTCCGAGAGGGGGGGTGTGCTGCCGGTCATTCCGCTCTTGCGAACCGTGCCGATGCGGACGATGGTTGCGTCTGACTCCATCAAAGCTGTTACATCCAAACTTCCAGGAAGGTATTCCTGACTACTCAGCCAAGCCGCGATCTCAGCACTGTTCCGCGGCTGCTCAGAGAGGTATTTACGAATCACAAGTCGGATTTTGTCCGCTTCCATCGGTCTTCCTCAAGCATACTCTCGGACCCGGCAGTCGGCCCGATGCGCATAGGATGGCGGGCGCTGATATAACCGTTCTGCACGAAATCACACCTTTTCGTTACACATAGTTGCTAGAAATCAGGGTGTTTTCAGGTTTGAACCAAGTGTGGAAATGAAACTGATATATTCTCTATAGGAAATATGTAATCAATTGTAACGAAACAACACAATTTAATACATCAACATTAGTTAGTTGTATTGAGAGGTGGCGAGTGGTGTCAAATGAAGACCCCGGGCCCCAGAAACCCGATTATTCGGACAGTGCATGGAAAATCAGGAGCAAGCACCGCAGGAGGCTCCTAGATCGGCTAACCGAGGGCGGTGCCACTGTCAGCGTGCTGGCTAGGGATGTCGAGGTCAGGGTCCCGCACGCTTCAGCCGAGATAAAACGACTCAGAAACGATGGGCTGGTCTCCAGTGACCTATCCGCTGGAAGCCGCGGTGCTAGAATCCACCTGACCGAATTGGGCTGGGAGTCAATCAGGGCGGACGAGTGGGCAAGGGCATCCGAGGCCTCCCCTCTACCCGAAGACTCCAGCATGTGCTGCCTGCTGTCCCGTGATGGTCCAAACCTCCTGCTTGGAGTAATGGAACCTTGCGACTCCCCATTGCTGCTGATTCCGGAACGCCCCCCCATCGCGATTCCGGGCGATTCCGGGTCCACCGGAAGTGATGGGGTTCCTTGGAGCTGGGCGGTACTCAGGGAGAGGGATCCTAGGTGGTTCGACCTCTCGTCGATGGAACCCAAGGCAAGCCCCCCTCCTCTCTCCAATCCGGAGAACATCGCGGCCTACTCCGGACAGCGCACTGTCGTTGGGATAATCCGTGCGCGGTTACTCGACGCCGAACGACCGATTGCCATAGCGCCGGGGCAGTGGTTCGGTACTCCGGGCTTCCGGCCCGCCCCCCCGTTGCCTGAGAGCGGCTACCACAGGGGGCAATGGGTCCTCGGTGCGTGCCACGAGATGTCACCGGAGATTAGGCCAAAGGAGCCGGTGGTTGCTGTGATGGAGGACAGACTTCCTCGCTCCATGCTACTCAGGACGGCGAGGAACAACTCTCTGGTCATCGCGGACCTCGGTGGGCTGGACACTGAGGGCGACCCGTACCCTCTGGCAGCCCTCGATTCTTGGATCGAGAGGGCTCACCCCCGTCTGAGCGATGCGGAGAGGAGACGTAGGCTCGGGGCCCTGAAGGACAGGGTCAGCAAGGCGAGGAAAGTAAGGACCGAGGATTCCACTTGGAGAAGATTCAGGCAACACTGGGGTGAGTCGGTATTCACTGAGGAAGGCGATTCCATCAGAATCCTCGACCTCAGGGGGCTGGGCGGCACCGCTGTCGAGGCCTTGATGAGATGGGCGGTGAATGACGACGGCAAACGTCCCCTGACTGTCGAAATCGGAGCTGATATGCCTGAGGATCTGGTCTCTTCGATTGCAGCCCACTCCAACCTCAGACTGGCTCTCCTTGAGGGCGAGGCAGCAGCCTTCACCGGCTTCGACAGGCTGGACGCCGACCCTCTGAGGCCGTTGCCTTGGCTGCGTCTGACAACTAGGGGAGGGAGGGTACTGCCAATGCGACTGGTCGACCCCATACAGATCTCAGCGGCTTCAGATCTCGAGGAAACCGTCGGACCTGAGTGGGAGTCCCTAGGCATTGACATCGAGTTGGCCGGGGAGATTGACGAAGGCCACCTCTCAGTCATCAATTCGGCAGTAGTCCAGCATCCTGCAGGCAACGAGGAGTGGGCCAACCAGATGGAGGCCAGATACCCTATTGCGGCTTGGATAGCCTCTCCCGCAGGAACTAGATGGCCACGCTGGCAGCGACTCAGAAATCGACTCAGTCCGGAATGGCTCGTACTCATGGATCTGGACGACCTCCCACTGGAGAGACTGTCAGAAGTCGCAGATGAGGCACCCGACTCAGTTCTGGTCAAATTCTCTAGGAAGATCACCAGCAGGCTAAGACAGGATCCCGATGCGGCACTGAGGACGAGGCCGGCGACGGACCCCAAACAGGCGACACGCGGAGCCGCTTGGGTCGCAGCCCAACTGCTGTCGAACGCCCCTTGGCTGCCGGAGCACATGCACTCGGACTTGCTCCGTTGGGCACTAGAGGCATGGCTCTCCGAGCCCCCGAGCGATTCGATGCCCGCTCTACAGGGAGTCGCGTGGCTTTACTCTCCGGGACGCAGCGACGAAACCAACTTCAGGCCGATACTCGAGGGAATACGGAGCAAGGGAAGGGAGTCTCCCTCTGGCCATGACTTGCACACATGGGCAAGTCTGGCTGACAGGATGCTGGATGGCTCAAAGCCAGGCCTCGATGAATTGAGGGGGATACTGGACCTGCCTCCTAGTTGGTGGGCGCCAATCTCCGCTGAGATTCTCTCTGGATTGATGGAGGATGATGATACTACAGATTGGGCTATCGCCAATGCCGTCCCTTGGTGCGCGGCGGTACTGCGTCCGATAGGTGATCTCTGCGAAGCACCCGGGCTACGCTCCTATGAGCATCCCGGATGCGACTCCGAGTTGCACTCGAGACTCTCCAGAAGGTTGAGGGGCAAACGGGAGCGTCAGGGACTGCCTGATAGCGCCGAACCACTGCTTGATCTGCTGGATGCCCTCGACGCGGTGAATGAGGGCAGGCCCCCTGCCCCGGGAAGGACCCACCCTCTCTCAGGCTGGCTAGCCCAGCCGCTTGAGAAATGGCCGGAGTTCTCCACAGCCGAGGTTATGGACGGCGATGCTCACATCGCCCAGAGATTGCTCCTGAGGAGTTCGGGATACCATCCGGGAATCGTCCCAGCGACCTCGATTTCGGGTTAAAAGCCAGTTAATTTCTGACCGAGGGGTTCTTGACCACCCCCAATGGCCGATGTTTGCCCGAGCTGCAACACCGTGGCGACGAAGCCCCCCGCTGGAGGAATAGGATGAATCACGGTACCAAGTTCGGGTCACCACTTGCCGAAGACCAGTGTGACCAGCTGCAACGGAATGATCACTGGAGCAAATCAAGTGGCCGGATTGTGTTAGGTCCCCGGATGACCGGAAGGAATGACTCAAGGGA
>CAZSPJ010000044.1:0-5651 GCA_964608795.1 uncultured Candidatus Poseidoniales archaeon
GAATCGCACGGGCAGGACATCAGAGCGCTGGTGGTCGGTGGGAAGGTCGTCGCTGCTATGCGCCGCAAGGCGCATGGCTCCGAGTTCCGCTCGAACTTCCACCTCGGAGGCAGCGTCGAGCGCGTCGAGATCTCCGACAGGTACGCCGAGATAGCCTGCACCGCTGCGAGGACGCTCGGTCTTGACCTCGCTGGCGTGGACATGTTGGAATCGCGCGGCGGACCGCTGGTCCTAGAGGTCAACTCGAGTCCCGGTCTCGAGGGAATCGAGTCTGTGGTCGGTGAGGGATTCGTGGCCGCTGAGGTGGCTCGCCTGCTCAACAGGAGGCTCGAGGAGTCTCGAGGAGACTCCGAGGCGAGCAAGAGCACCGAGATGACTGGGGCCGGTAGCGAGGCTTCCGGCATCTACGACTGATGGCTTTTCCGAAGGCTGCGTCAAACGGCGGCTCTCACCCCTTCGGGAAGAGAAGCATTCAAGGCTGATTACGATGACTTGGACCTGTCCGTAGGGACAGGGATGCACGGCCGTTCGCGGCCTAGAGGCGAGAGAATTGACAGAGCAGGGAGAAGGTGTAGCTAGTTCTTGGGCCACTGGTGGCCTGGTCGAGCGAGAGAGATCCAGATTCGCTAACTTCTCCGTAGAAGGCGACTCGGCCCTCCCCTCCCGACTGCAGAGCCTCTCAGGACTGCCCTGGTTCGAGTGCTGGTTGCAGAGGCTACGGACCGAGAAGAAGAGTGAGCATACCATCAGAGCGTACAGCGTCGCTGCCCGCACCCTGAGCATCACCTCGCTGCCCGGTGAGTCCGTGCTCGACTGGGAGCAGGCGAAGACCATGAGCGTACGGGACTTCCACGCCAGAGTCGATCCCAACAGAGGCAGGATGGATGCCTGGCTGAACAGCATCGGGGAACTCAAGCCTGCCACCGTCAACGCCCGCATCGCAGCCGCCTCACATCTCCTACAGTGGGTCGGGCACTCCATGCCCGATTGGATCCAGAGACCGAATCGCAGTCGCTCGCTTCCTCGTACCCTCGGACGAAACGAACTCAGCCGGGTGCGTACCGCCGCCACCCGGTCTGAGGACCCGCTCGCTCAGCCCGTGGTCACCATACTCCTCGATACCGGGCTGCGCGTCTCGGAGTTGTGCGCCCTCGACGTCGACGACGTGGACACCGAGGACATGTCCGCGCTGGTCATCGCAGGCAAGGGGGAGAAGGACCGAACCGTGCTTTTCACCCAAGCCACAGTCAACGCCATCGAGGGTTGGACTCCAATCCGGAACAGCCGCGTCGAGATGTGCGACAGGGAGGACGAGCAACGCTCCCTGATGCTGTCAAGCAGGGGGCGCAGGATGAATCCGCGCTCGGTACAGAAGCTGATGGACAGGCTGGCTGATGCTGCCGAGATACCGCGCTCTCGCCTCAGTCCGCACACGCTGCGCCACACCTTCGCCACCGGGCTGCTGGAGCGCGGTGCCGACCTCGTCACCATCCAGCGCCTGCTCGGCCACGCCAGCATCGCCACCACCAGAGTCTACCTCGAAATCGGCGACCAGACCCTGAGGGAAATCTACCACAGGGCTCAGAGGGAGCTTCCGAGCGGCGAGGCAAACGAGACCGAGGTCATCGACGCCCCCGGAGAACTCCCGGTAGCGGTCGAAGCGCCGTACCAGAGGGTGCCCTAACTACTTCTTAGCCGGGTTCTTCTTGTTGCCCCTCTTGTCCACCGACTCCGGGCCCTGCCACTCACGCTCTGCCGGGATGACGTAGCCCGGATGCGAGGGAATCGGGCAGTGCTTGCCCGCCCTGCACCTGCTACAATTGTCAGAAGGCGGTGACTCGACTGTCTTCTGCAGCCTTCCGTACTTCCTGCGCGGCACGCGCGGTGCTCGATTCGGAGGAACTTAGCGGTTCCCACGTGCGCGCAACGTTCAACCCGAGGCGCGCTAGCAGGAGGCTGTGAATGCTGAGGCAGAGGAGCAGGTCGGTTCGGACGCGCGCCGCACCGTGCTGTACGCTCAGGTGCGCGACACGCAGCCGAGGATGGCCATCGACGAGGAGGGTTACCTGCGTGCCGAGGGCTGGCCGGGGTCCGGGGGCAAGGTCTACCTCGGTGATGTCGCTCAGGCTGCGCTCAGGGCACTCGGTCCGCACGATCCTCCAAGATTCGCCGAGCAGCCTAGACTCGACGAGCAGCGCTGGTCGCTCGGCTCCCACGCCAACGAACTGCATATGACAATCTCGAGCAGTCCGTACTGGGGCTTCGGGCTGCTCACCAGCTGCTTCCTCAACCGGATTGAGATATCTGGTCCGTTGGGTCTGCGTGCGAGGTGCGTGCACGACCTCGTCGCCTCGCTGGGAAGGAACCCGTGGGAGCCGAGCCGTCTGCGTCAGTTCGAGAAGGTCACCGGCTGCGAGTCGGCTAGGCACAGGAGCGCGTGGGAGGAGCTCATCACACGGGCCAGTGAGGACATGAGCGAGGAGGTCGACCAGATTGAGGACTCACTCAGGAGGCTCAGGGGGTCGGACGAGGCCGCCTCGGGCGTCCTCGACGCTGCCGAGATGGCCATCGGCGAGGCGCGTGCAGCTCTCGCCGACCGCAACGCGCCTGCGGTGGAGCGTGCCTTGGGAAGGGCTGCGAGCGCGCTAATCGAGGCAGACCCTGGGACTCAGGTCCGCTCGGCGGAAAGCAGCGCGCAGCGCACTGCTCCGAATCCCAGCCCCGCGAAGCGGGACGACGTAGAAGCCGAGCACCTTCTCGAAGAGGTTCCATTCGTGGACCTCTCCGAGGAGGAGTGATCACAGGCCGAGCGTCGACCACATCCACGACCAAACGCCGTGGTTCGCTAGATAGATGCCCACTGAGAAGACGATGCAGGCTGTGTAAATCATGCCTTTGGAAATCTGTATGGCATCCTCGGACTCCTCGTCGAAGTAGCGAATTAGCCCAGCCGCCTGCTGAATCCCACTGCCCTTCTTCTCCTTGGCCATCGGGCGTCGCACCTGCCTGCACTATTTCAATTCCGCGAGATGCCTGAATGCGACCCCAAAGGGGTCGATTAGGGGTCCAGCGTCTCAATCAGAACGCAACCGCCGTCCAATTCGACTATCTTCGAGGCTGCGCTCATAGCGGTGTCAATCGAGGTGGTCATCAGAATCTCCCTGCGCTTGCCGTTGTTGGACTCGAACACCAGTCGGTGACTGAGGGTGTCGAGGACCTGTCGGTCGACAATCTGCCAGATCCAGCTGTCTCGCTCGATGGTCACCAGAGCCTCGACCGGTACTAGGGGGCCCTGCTCCCTCCCCACCGCTCTGGCGCGTTCGACCAATTCGACCAGTTTTCTGGTCGCCCCGTTCAAATCGGTCTTAGTTGGTTCCTCTGATTTACTGGCTATTCTCCTACGCAATCCTGTCATGTGCATCCCACACGGCTACCGCCGCGGATGTCGAGCGTTTCGCTGAGGGTTTAACCGTTTACGGTGCTGCTCGCTCGCCCATCAGCAATATGGAGTGGACGGCGTAGCGCGGGAATGGCATCGCGCAGTTGATTGCTGTCGCTTTCACCCGCTGGACGTGGGTCAGAGTGATGCTCCTTGGAGTCAGATGGCTCAGGACAGCGTCCTGCTGCGTGCGGTCTCCCACTGGAGGGAGGATGCAGCGGGCTGGTTGAGCGGTTCCTTCGACAGGCTGCCGGAGACAGTGCGTGTCAATCCTCTCAGAGCCGACAGTGACTGGACTGAGGGCTGGCTCGAAGGCATAGGCTCGCAGCGCATCACCTGGTTCAGCGGACCCGGTAGCGCATGGGCACTGCCGTTCGAGCGGGGCTCTGCACAGGGTGACGTCAAGGCGGTTCTCATCGCGCTGCACGAGACCGGGCGACTGACCCGGCAGGAGGCGTCATCGATGCTGCCCGTGCTGGCGCTCGGGGCCGGGCCGGGCCACGTCGTGCTCGACATGTGCGCATCACCAGGCTCCAAGACCACCCAGATCGCCGAGCACTTGGGCCAGAGCGGCCTCGTTCTGGCGAATGAGGTCGTGAACTCAAGGGTCAACATGCTGGTGACCAACGTCCAGAGGCATGGCTCGAGCTCAGTCGCAGTCATACACCACGACGGTCGACACCTCCCTCGCGTCCCCGAATCCGGGTTCGACCGAATCATCGTAGACGCGCCTTGCACCGGCTCGGGGACCACTGGGAAGAATCCGGATGTCT
The DNA here is from genome assembly GCA_964608795.1 of uncultured Candidatus Poseidoniales archaeon. Classification (GTDB taxonomy): domain Archaea; phylum Thermoplasmatota; class Poseidoniia; order Poseidoniales; family Thalassarchaeaceae; genus Thalassarchaeum. Next base: position 4,213 of record CAZSPJ010000044.1, read on the forward strand.
GGGGCAAGTGGCTGCCCTCAGGAGGGCGTTCACTGCATGACCTGCAAGTCGCCCTGCTGTCGAAAGCCGTGGCTCTGATCAAGCCAGGGGGCCGGGTGGTCTACTCGACCTGCTCGCTCGACCCAGTGGAAGACGAGGCTGTGGTCGCCGAGGTCCTGCGCTGCAGCGATGCGATGAACCTGCTTGCTGCCTCGCCGCTACTTGCGGGTGTCCCAGCCGAGGAAGGGCGCTCGGACTGGCCGAACCTCGATGACAGCGGGGAGTTGTCTGTCGAGGAGGTTCCCGAGTCGATGCTGCCTCCGAGCGAGCCGGCGATAGTCGAGCAGCTCGCTCGTTGCATGAGGGTCTGGAACGACAGCATTGGAGGGGGTGGCTTCTTCCTCGCCGTGCTCGAGAAGTCAGCGGATGCGCCTCAGCGCCCCGTTCCTGAGATCCAGTCCTTCCTCAGTCCGGAGGATGTCAAGCCCGATGCTAGGAACGCCCCCCAGCCCCTCCCTGAATCCATCGCCTCCTCTGTGGAGTCGGTATGGGGGACGCTGCCAGACGGTCTGTGGGTGCGCGGCAAGCGCCTGCTGCTGTCGACGCCCGAAGCGCAGGAGGTCTGGGAGTCGGAGCGCAGCCGCCGTGGCGGTAGGACGAGGATACCCGGCGGCCGTTGGCGGCCGCTCAGGGTGATGCATCTCGGACTCAGTGCAGCCCTGCTCCGCAACGGTGAGTTCGACAGAATAGTCGCAGGCGCGGCTCGCGAGCTGGGGCCGCGTCTACCCGGCGCTTCCTGCGAGGTCGACGGTGCGCTCATCGACAGTTTGCTTGAGGAAGGTGATGCCTCTATTGATGAAGGCGGGGAGCTCGAAGGCGTGAGGGGCGGTCGCATTCTCATTGACTCGCAAAATGGTGACTGTGTTCCCGTCTGGGTCGGCGGACGAATCAGCCTGATGTTGGGCAAGGCCGAGCGTCTGCTGCTCTCACTGCAGCGCGGCTTGACGTTCAATCAGAATGAAGGCGAATAATCAGCTGATGATGAACAATCGAACAGGCAGCGCCTCGAGGCGCTGGCATATGTTCAATAGCCGGTTCTAGAAATCCACAACTCCCGGTGGGCTCATGCTCGATGACACGGACCGTCGTATACTCTCAGTGCTACAGCGCGACGCTAGGGCGTCGATGCGCAGGATCTCCGAGGAGGCGGGGGTCTCGCTGGGAACGGTGAGCAACCGGGTGCGCCGACTGGAGGCGTCGGGAGCCATCCGCGGGTACACAGTCATGCTAGATCCCGAGAAAGTCGGGTGGGAGTTGACTGTTGTCATCGGGCTGCGCATACAGAAGGGTCGCCTGATCGAGATCCAGGAGAAGATTGCGAAGGACCCCCGGGTGTACGGCGTCTACGATGTGACCGGCGACTTCGACTCCATGGTGATAGCCCGAGCGCGTGACCGCAG
>CAZSPJ010000045.1:0-5630 GCA_964608795.1 uncultured Candidatus Poseidoniales archaeon
GGCTGGTACTGGTGAGTGTTGGCTATGATGAGGTCGTTCAGTGCTGGGTCAGAGAGGATTCTCTTGCCGCTGGTGGTCACGATCTCGGCCTGTAACCGAGGCAGCACATTCACTATCGCACCTTCGTCCAAGGCAGTTCTGATGTCGGAATCGAAGTGCTCGGGGTCGCTTCCCATGTAGAACCCGTATGAGCCGTCCTCGTCATCGTCCTGAGGGTGGCTGTTGACTCCCATCACGGGGGTGTCGGAGTCGATAGAGTGGGCAATAGAGGTCAGGGTTCCGTCACCACCGAGTATGACCACGAGGTCGCGGCCGGCGAAGTCCTCTCTGTTGACCGTCTCGCGGGCCTTGAAAGTGATTGCAGTGCCCCTGTCACGGACCAGCTCGTCGAGAGATTCTCGCACTGTTTCGAGAGATTTGTCGTGCACATCCTCGAAGTTCTTCTTGTAGACTACGAGGATGTCCGAGGTCATCTCTGCACGCTCCCTGCGCCCCTCGCTCCGTGGGCGTCCCATATAGCCGCGACGCAAGCGCGAACACCCCGTTAGAATGACCGTTGTCACATAGGCTCATCACCCCCACCCGCCCGCAAGCGGCCGTGAGAGGAGTTGCTCTAGCCGTCATGCTGCTGCTCTGCCCCCTGCCGGCGGGCTGCCTTGCAATCCCTGCGGAGCCCTGTCCCGACGGAGAGTGCTTCCCGCTGGATTCGGCAGCGCTTTCGAATCTCCTCGCCGCCCCTGGTGCCTTCGACGTGCTCTCGTATGCGGAGGACTTCGAGCGGCTGAGGGTCGAGACATCCACTGTCTATGACAATCAGGGCCAGTTCGCCGAGATCCACTGGAGCGTCGCCAAGGACGATGCGGCACAGTTGAGGTCGATAGCGATGCGATTCACCGTCGGCACCTCGAGCATGGACAGCGAGGTCATCGAGGGGCAGCAGACCACTAACATCAGGGTCGGCGGTGACTGGTATGAGGGCCGCGACGCGATTCCACAGTACTCCGACCCGTTCGCAGAGCTCGCCCAACTCGCCACCGAGCAGCCCGAGGGGATGTGGCCGCCGTTCGGCTTCGACGTGTCCTCCATAGCCGACCTCGATTGGGTGATCTCGGGAGACCCGCTCTCACTGCAGCAGATTGCCACAGCCAGCAACACTACGCACACCATCATCATCGAGCTGATGGGCGCTCCTCCAATGGTCACGGGGATAGAGACCTACTCGGGCGACGCGGAGCAGTTCACGCTCAGGGTCACGACCGGCGAGGACGTGATGATTTCACTGCAGGAGGGCCTCCCTCGCACATCAGTGGAGTTCAGTCTGGATGCAGAACCTATCCAAGTGGGCAATATCACGGTGTGGTCCGGCCCCGTTCCCTCGGGAATGGATTCCGATATTGAGCCGTCCGAACTGGAGTTCCACGGAATCTTAGGAGAGGGTGGTGACGCGACCTCGGTCGCCATGATGCAACTCGATCAAGGCACCTACAACACCACATTGGATGACGGCACATGGTGGGAGTTCACTTGGATCGACTTTCTCTCGCCCGGTTACTTCTCCCACAGTGACCTGTATCATATCCGCACCAATGCGACAGGGCAACTGAGCGTCGCCCTCTATGACTCGTGGGCCCAACAGTGGACCGGAGGCCCGCTGCAGGGTGCATGACTGCCAGCCCGATGAGTATCTTCAAACGCCTAATCGGAAACGCTCGGACATGACTGAGAGCAGCCATCCCCTGATGCGGTTGCTCTCGCATCTCAGGCACTACAGGGGCCTAGTGCTCCTAGCCTCCCTGTGCTCGGTCCTCAACAAGGTCTGGGACCTAGCTCCACCCGTTCTGATTGGCATGGCCATCGACGTCGTCGCCGCTCGAGAGGATTCGTTCCTCGCTCAGATGGGGTACCCGGACGTCTACGACCAACTGTACATACTCACAGGCATCACTGTGGTCATCTGGGTGCTGGAGTCGATGTTCCAGTACTTCTACGCCGTTCTGTGGCGCAATCTGGCGCAGACCGCGCAGCACGAGCTGCGGATGTCCGCCTACACTCACATCCAGGATCTCGAGATGCAGTGGTACTCTGAGCAATCCACGGGCAGTCTGATGGCGATAATGAACGACGATGTCAACCAGCTGGAGCGCTTTCTCGATCAAGGCGCGACCGACCTGCTTCACGTAGCCACCACCATCATCGTAGTCGGCGCGATTATGGTATCGGTGGCGCCTGAGGTCGCACTCCTAGCCATTCTGCCCGTGCCGATCATTGTCGGGGGCTCGTTCATCTACCAGCGCAAGATAGGGGTGCGCTACATCAAGGTGCGCGGCAAGGTGGCGGACCTGAACGCGTTGCTGAACAACAACCTCCACGGCATCACGACAATCAAGTCGTTCACCGCAGAGGATCGCGAGGTCGAGAGGGTGAGCGCAGCCTCGACCTCGTACAGGGACTCCAACAAGGAAGCAATTCGCTTGTCTGCGTCTTTCGTGCCGATAATCCGCATGGCCATACTGTTCGCCTTCACTGCGAACATGCTGGTAGGCGGCTGGTTCGCTCTGGACGGGCGTATCAGCCTCGGTGCGTACTCTGTCATCGTCTTCATCACCCAGCGCCTGCTGTGGCCACTGACTAGGCTCGGCGAGACCTTCGACCTCTACCAGCGGGCCATGGCCTCGACCTCCCGCGTACTCGATCTTCTGGACACCGAGATTGGGATAGTAGAGGGAGACACTAGCCTCGACTCGGTCCGCGGCGAAATAGAATTCAGCGATGTCGAATTCTCCTATCCGAATCGCGAAGTGGTTCTGAACGACGTCGACCTGACGGTGTCCGCTGGCAAGACGGTCGGACTGGTCGGCTCAACTGGCTCGGGCAAGACTACCCTAGTACGCCTCCTGCTGAGGTTCCACGATCCTGATTCGGGCACTGTGACCCTCGACGGCCACGATGTCAGGGAACTTACGCTAGATTCGCTCAGGGGCTCCATCGCTCTGGTCAGCCAGACCACCACGCTGTTCCCCGGCTCGGTCCGCGAGAACGTGCGCTACGGTGACCCCGAAGCGGACGAGGTTGCGGTCATCGAGGCAGCCCGCATAGCAGAGGCACTGAGTTTCATCGAAGAGTTGCCCGATGGCTGGGACACCGATATTGGCGAGGGCGGCCACAGGCTATCAGGCGGTCAACGTCAGAGGATAGCCATCGCCCGGGCCGTTCTCAAGGATGCGCCGGTGCTGGTGCTCGACGAGGCGACCAGCAACGTCGACAACGAGACCGAGGCAGCCCTCAAGCGCTCAATCGAGAGGATATCGGTGGGCCGCACCACACTCATAATCGCCCACCGCCTATCTACGGTGCGCAACGCGGACGTAATCGCGGTCATTGGGGATGGCGTGATATCGGAGATGGGCACACACGAGGAGCTGCTGGAGAGCAGTGGGCTCTACTCACGACTATGGGCCGTTCAGACCGGTGAGGTATCTGCATGAGTGAGGATAGGGGTCTGCCAAGGCTCACGGAACTCGCCAAGACGATAGGATTCGAAATCACAGAGTTCAGCGAAGGCTCATGCGTGGTCGAGTGCACGATTCGCGAAGACCATCTGAACATGGGAGGCGTGGCCCATGGGGGCATACACGCCACCCTGTTAGACTCCGCGATGGGAGGTACTCTAGTCTCCACTTTGGCAAAGGAGGAATGGTGCGCCACCGCACAGATAGACATCTCTTATCTCAACGCAGTGGGGACGGGAACTCATCTGATAGCTACAGGGGAAGTCATTCGCAGGGGCAGAAACCTAGCCCACATGGAAGGCCGGCTGACTACCGACGACGGGACTTTGGTGGCTACTGCGAAGGGAATCTGGGCTATTTGGATTGTACGCTCTAGTCCGAATAGTGAGTGAGTGGCCGGGAACAGGTTAATTTCCTCCTTGCGTCTCCGATTACTGATGGCAAGGGCCAACTCCCCACTCTTCTTCTTGGCGGGCTTCACACAGTTGTACATAGGGTCAGTTCTAGGAGATGATGCGGCTCTCGCACTGCTCGGAACGATTCTAGAGATAACAGGAGGGAGTTCGGTACTGGTTGGCTTATACCTGCTGATTTTCGTTGCTAGGCATCACAAGGAGTTCTCCGAGTCATACAACAAGATCGAGAACTCTGTGATGTCTAGGGAGAATACCGGAGCGCTCCATCGCGTGGATCCGAAGCCAGCTTCCACGAAGCTCATCAATGTCGTCATACCAAGCATTCTCTCATTCATAGCAGCATGGGCATGGCTAGCTAACTAGTAGGTGAGGCATGGATAAGCCCAAGCAGGGCCTCGAAGAGGCGGTCGACCGCGTCCTCAACAATCCAGCATACGATATGCTCGGAGGGTACCACATGTTCCTCCGCAGAGTTACCATCCCAATCCTTCTCATTCTAATCTTCATGATTGTATACGATTTTCTGCTGGGGTATCTTTCAAGTGACCTCACACTGATACTGAGTGCCTTGGTAACTGGTCTTTCAGTTGGGCCAATATTGGGCATTGAGACGTATTTCGCCATGCGTCGACAGGGTAAATGACCACTCACTGATTTTTCCCAACATGCCGCCGAATGGGTAAAGGGGGGGGTGCCCGCCCTTTCATCGCATGGGACTGCTTGATTCGTTCGATGTATTCGAGTTGCTGGGCTTCGGAGACGCCACTGGCCTCGAGATGATATTCGCTGCTTCCGCCCTCGTTGGCGGGATACTTTTCCTGCTTTGGTTCGCATTGATGATGATTGGCGGGGTGGCTGCAGACATCTTCGAAGGACTCCTCGGGATGGAGGGTGTTGGCGATCTCGGGGCCGATGCCTCGTTCAAGGCTCTGACTTTCCAGGGTCTCATGGCCTTTCTGATGTTTTTCGGTCTCGCCGGACTTTACACTTTGAAGTCTACCGAGACTTCGACGATTGCCATCGCAGTAGGAGGGGGTGCTGGTTTCGCATCCATGTACTTCACCGGCAAACTGTTCCAGTTGTTCATCACCCTACAAGCAGACGGGACAGTAGAGATAACAGAGGCTATTGGGGCCACTGGAAGTGTGTATCTTCGAATCCCTCACAACGGCGCCGGACAGGTTCAGGTCAACTACGGCGGCAGTAGGAGGACAAAAAACGCCAAGTCCCACGACGATGCCGAGATTGACAGCGGCGTACTCATTGAAGTAGTCGACACGATAGGCGATATTCTCGTGGTAAAAAGAAAGTGAGAAGACCCCTAGGAATTGGTTTTCCTAAGTATGCAGGGAAAGCCTTCATGACCTCATGAGCCCTCTTGGGGCTAGAGGCGATGCTGAATGGCTGAAAGTGGAGCACTTTTGACGACAATGATATTTGCGACTGTACTGGTACTTGTGGCGGTGACAATTTTCTTCGCACAGCGATACAAGAGGTGCCCACCCGACAAGGTGATGGTCATCTACGGGAAGACCGACAAGGGCCGCTCGTCGAGGACCATACACGGAGGTGCAGCACTAGTCTGGCCATTAATACAGGATTACGCGTATCTGCCCCTTACTCCGATTACAATCAACATCGACCTGAGGAACGCACTGTCCCTCCAGAACATCAGGATCAACGTACCCAGCACTTTCACCATCGG
>CAZSPJ010000046.1:0-5607 GCA_964608795.1 uncultured Candidatus Poseidoniales archaeon
TAAATCTCGTCGAATCACTGATTCCGGACAGCGATGTCGGCATCTTCGTTGACGATCGCTCGCGGCTCTCCAGCGGACAGACGAGCGAGTACTCCTTCGACATCACCCGCGCGGGCGAGCCGATGAAGGTGGTACTGACTTGGTCCGACTACCCTGGATCGTCGTCTTCCTCGACCCAACTCAGGAACGATCTCGACCTCGAGGTCATCTCACCCAACGGACAGGTCACGTACAAGGGCAACACCTTCGTCAACGGTCGATCAGTCACTGGCGGCACCAAGGACTCCACCAACAACGTCGAGGTCGTGCTGATTGACAACGCCGCCACAGGGACGTGGACGGTGCGTGTGCGTGATGCCCAGCACGGAGGCGGGAGGACCTGGCAACCATACGCCCTCGCTGTGCGTGGCGTCAATGTCAACGACCTGAGCCCGGATCCAGCCTTCGTGCAGAACTCCTTCGAGATATCCTCCCCGATCCCCCAGGTCGGAGAGGAGGTTGATGTCTCTGTCGTCATCCAGAATCAGGGTGCCGGTTCGGTCGCCGACCTGTCAGTCATTGCCCGAGCCGACAACGACTTGCTTGGCACCCATCAGTTGAGCATGTCCCCAGGAGAGTCAGCTGAACTAGAATGGACCTGGACGCCGATTCAGGAGGGAGATGTGGAGTTCACCTTCCACATAGACCCGAGTGACACAGTCGAGGAGGCCTCGGAAACCAACAACTACCTCACGCAGATTGTGGTAATCAGCGCACCAGGGGTCAGGGTGTCCTCCGAGCAGGAGACCGTCACCCTCGGTGACGCGACAGACAGCTCGACCACGTGGCAACTCTCGCTGATGAACACCGCTCTGTTCGAGACCAACGCGACAATAGAGGTCAGCGACCCTGTGCGGATACAGGACGGAGTGCAGTATGACTGGTTCACCTCGTTCACCTCGAACACCTTCAACTTAGAGGCGGCCGAAACCGCATCGGTCAGCCTGACCATGGTGCATCCCGCACCCCCGCCTCCCGGACTCTATACCATGGTGGTCACCGGTACCGATGTCGAGAACAGCGTCACCTCGGAGCTGGTGATTTTCTTCGATGTGCCCGTGCTAGCCGGCGCCGACATTGTGATGCCGGGCGAGCAGTTCCTAGTGAGCCCGCTCGAGCCCACAGAACTGCAGATCCTGGTCTTCAACGAGGGCAATGGCGCCCAGACCTACGATGTCGAACTGGTCTCACCCGCTGGTTGGCATCTCGGATTCGACACGATCGGCGCCTTCGCAGGATCCTCGCACGGCTCGACCGGCACCATGGCCAAGGATGCCGGCCGGACAATCGACATTACAATCAACCCGCCGGGAGCAATGATTCCAGCCGGCTCCGTGTTCGACGCTGCGATAACCATCCACTCGCGCGTCAGCTCCGACTCTTGGAGCGAGGACATTTCGCTGGTGATCAAGGCGATAGACGAAGTCAGCACGACACCGTCCTCCGACGGTGCCGAGCACGACATCGCTCCTGACGCGCTGCTACAGATTGAGGTGGAGTTCAGTAATCAGGGCAATCGGATGCTGGACCTGCAACCGTATGTGCGCAACATCCCGGGTGGATGGGGTGTTTCTGGGGGGTTGGACACGATTAGCATCCCCGCGGGCGAATCTGAGGTCTGGTCCGTGGCACTGCAGGGCAATGGAGTAGCTGTTAGCGGGGATCTGGAACTCAGATTCGCTACCAATGACGGATTCTACATAGACTGGAACAGGACTCTGAATGTCCTCTCTGGCGCGATACCCACTCTGAGTTTCCACATGGTCGCTCTGCCTGACGGAACCGTCTCGGACTATCCGCTGGGAGTCGGAGTCCACCCTGTCGGCGAGCCCGGCTTCGACCTCGCTTGGACAGTCACCAACCAAGGCTCGACGACCTGGCGCCCTACTACTTACCTCGAGGTGCCGGACGACGATTGGTCAACAACGTGCTCCGCCCCCTCTGCGCTCTCAGCGGGCGCCTCGTCCACAGTTTGGTGCACAGTGGTGATACCCCTGTCAGCCGAAGCCAACTCCGAGCCAATCGTGACTCTGGTTATGGAAGGCGAGGGAGTCGAGGTGAGCGACTCGATATCACTGCTGGTCGAGTCTGTGGCTAGGGTGAGTTGGACCCTGACCAACCAACCGACAGGGCACCAGGGCTACCCGACCACACTGTACATCGATCTGCAGAACACCGGCAACTCGGAGATTTCGCACATCCTACAGGTTTCCGGCCCGGAAGGGTGGAACTCGCTGATACTTGACGGAGTGGTGGTCAACCTGAGACCGGGTGAGACGAGGAGCCTAGATGTCGGATTCACCCCTGATTCCGGCGACGACGGGACGCTTGTGGTGGAACTGGCCGAAGCCGATGACGTCGAAGCCTCCTCGTTCAGCATAGAGATCGACGTGCTACCCGCTGCCAAGGCGCAAGGCACACCGATTCTCGAGACGCTGCTGATTGCAGTGCTGATACTCGCTCTGGTCGGAGGCGGCCTCTATGTCTACTCTCGCAATGGGGGCACCCCCTCAAGCCTAATTCAGACCGATGCATTGAGCAAGATAGCGGACAGTTTCGGGCTGGGTGAGCAGGAGAAAGAGGAAAGCAGCGGAATCCCCTGCTGGATCTGTAGTCAGGACATCACGCTGGGTAAGTCCTGGGCCTGCTCCGAGTGCGGTGCGAGATACCACAGGTCGGATCAGGTGCAGGGCTGCGACATCGTTTCCATGGGCAACTGTCTGCATTGTGACGCCTCTTCCGACGAACTCGTCGAAGCCTGAATTTACCGCGACCCTAGGGGTCGCGATGCCCGAAGTCCTTAGAGGGGCGGTTATGTCGGGGTGCCGATGAAGCGCAGTCCATCTGCTGTTATTCTCACCGCAATACTACTGCTCACAATCGTAACACCTCTAGCCGCAGCAGCGGTTTCAGTGTCGCTTTCAGCAAATCCCACGGCTCAAGAGGCCACCACAGATGACGACGCAGAGTACGACATCATCGTGACCAATGACGGGGATGAGGACGTCTCGGTGACCCTCAGCACCCAACAGGGCAACGATTGCAACGGTTTCTCCTCCTCTCTGGATTCGTATCAGGTATCTGTGAACGAAGGTGAATCGGAAACGGTCAAGCTAACCGTAACGGTGAACGACCAAGCCGATGGCGACTGTGAGACGACAGTGAACGCCCAAGCCACGGGCGGCATCGGATCCCCGGCCAACGACGATGTCACCGTGACCACCACCGCCGGTGACGGTGGTGGTCTCTACTCGGTCAAACTGACGACTGATGAGCAGTTGAAGAGCTACGACGGCGACTCGACCGAGTCCGACAGTGTGGTCTGGGACGTCGAGGTCGAGAACAATGGCGAGCAGCAGGCCAACGTCCAACTGGAGATGACTTCGGACAGCGATTGCGAGTCCGACACCCTCGATGCCACGGTCGACCCGCAGGTCCTGCAACTGGATCCCGAGGACAAGGAGACCGTCGAGGTGACTGTGGACGTTCCTGACGGCAGCTCTACCGAGGCGGGTGACCATTGCTTCATCCTCAAGGCCACCGTGACCAATGATCCCAATGCTGCCGATCAGGCCGAGGACAACATCACCCTGACTCTCAAGATACCGGAGCGCAAGGAGTGCGATCCGGACCTACAGTTCACCTCTCACAACCTCGACCCGGGGGATTCGGCCAGCAACTCGTTCGAGGTCGAGAACATCGGGAACACGGAGTGGACAGTGACTGCAAACGCACAGGCGCAAGACTCAGAATACGATATCACAGGATGGGTGGACTTCGACAGCCCCCTGAGCAAACTCCTCTCCGAGCCCGGTGGCTCACAGGACAGCCACACATTCACCTTCAGCGTGACCCCAGACGACTCCATCGAATCTGGGACACAGGTCGGAATCAAGATCCAGGGGCGTGCTGGAACCTCAGTCGGTTGTGAGCAGATACTGACCGTCACCGTCGGTCAGAGCCATGACGCTTCAATGACCTTGAGCAAGAACAAACTCACCAATGTCGAACCGGGTAGCTCTGACACGGTCACGGTCCAGATTACTAATCAGGGCAACGGCATGGAGACTATGTCCATCGGCGCTACAGGACTGCCCCCAGGGTGGCAGATTTCGTTCTCCCAGACTTCGGTTACTGTTGGTAGCTCGCATTCCGGCAACAACAAGGAAACCGTGACCGCGGAAGTGTTCGTCCCCGAGGACGCGAGCGCAGCTGAGGACACGGTAATCACCTTCACAGTTGGACGCGGCGGAGGTAGCACCCCCTACGATACTAGGGACCTCACAGTTTCAGTGGCTGCGCGCCACAGCGTCACCACTTCGATCCTTTCGACCCAGCAGACAGGCAAAACGGGCCAGACGGTTCAGTTCCCTATCGATGTGACCAACTCAGGAAACATCCAGGACACATTCAAGCTGCTGGCCTGCGACCCTGGAGACAATACCGGATGCAACCCCCCGATGTGGGAGTCGTCATTCTCCGACTCGCAGGGAAACACAATCTCGCAGATTATCCTCGACCCCGGACAGAAGCAGACGATATATCTCGATATCCTTGTCGAGGGCGAGGAGGACGCCGACTCGGCCAGCGTGCTTGCACGGATAGCGATCTACGGGACCACCGAGGCTGACGAGCACACTGTCAGTGTGGTGGTCTCGAACTACAACTACGCGATGGCCATCTCGCCTCAGAATCCTGGGGAGATTCCGGACCAGATCGAAGCGACCCTCCCTCCGGGGGGCTCCATGACCACCTCGTTCTGGGTCGAGAACACCGGGGACTATCCTGGTGGAGACACGGCTGTGATTACCATCACTGGAATGGAGTCGTCTGTACTGAGGACATTGTCAATCGAAGGCGTCGAGATTGAGGGGACAGTATCACTGGGAATGGGAGAGAGGGTACTCGTCGAGGTTCAGATAGACATCCTAGAGGGAGTCGCTAACGGCGTCTCCGGCGTGGTCAAGGTGAGCGCTTCGTCAGAGAGGAACACAGCTCAGAGCACATCAATCGACATCGTAGTTGAGGTGAGGACTATCCACGATCTAAGATTCACTCTCGAGGGGGAGGACGAACAAACTGCCGAATACCCTGACAAGGCCTACTTCACTCTCTATATCACCAACCACGGCAACATCGTCGAAGACGTTCAGGTCCTCTCCAGCGAGTCACTGAGGGGCTGGACCGTCAATGTCGATTTCGACGAGTTCGAACTCGAGCCCGGGTTGACTAAGGAGGTCCAGGTGAGCGTCACTCCACCCAGCGACCTGCTCGATGACGACATTTACCAGTTCACTGTGACAGTGCAGCCCGAGGGGCTTGCCGTCGCAGGTGAACCCATCGATCTGACAGTTACCTCACAGATGCCATCGACCTTCATCGGCCTGTCTGAGGAAATGGCTCAGGCACTCGTATACGGGTCCATCGTCCTAGGGGCCATTCTGGTCATCGTGCTGTTCTTCCGTTCGCGCTCGGAGAACCGCAGAATAGTCGAAGCACTGGAAAATCAGTTCGAGGACTAGTCGCGACTCCAAAGTCGAGTCCGGATAGGCTTATTGCCGAAATTCA
>CAZSPJ010000047.1:0-5567 GCA_964608795.1 uncultured Candidatus Poseidoniales archaeon
GGTTCCGGTTCGGTCTCGAGCAGGGTAATCAACTCGGCCTTCTTGAGTTTGGAGTAGCCCGAAAGACCCCGTTCGCTGGCCATCGCCTTCAACTGGTCGACTGTGAAATCGGAGAGGTTCGGCTCCTCAGGCTCGGGCTCTGGTTCTGGTTCCGGCTCGGGCTCTGGCTCGCTCACGGACTCCGGCGCTGAACCGTTGGTGTCTGGCACCTCGCTAGCGGAGATGACTTCGACTTTCTCGGGAGCCTCCGCGGTCGGTTGAACCAGTTCGATCTGCTGGGCCTCGATGACCTCGAGCGGTTCGGGCTCGGGCTCGGGCACCTCGAACTTGGTGACGAACTCGGGGGCGTCCTCGGGCTTGAGCTCGTACTCCTCCTCTTCCGCGTCGCTTGGTTCCGGAAGGTCGGCGGTGAAGGCGAAGCTGGGCTTCTGTTTGGTGACAACTGCGTCGTCCTTGCCGTACTGTTTGACATCGATGGTGGTGACATCGTCCATCGTGAAGGTCGCATTGCTCCAGTCGATGATTTCGCCCTCATCGTCATCGTTCATCTCCTCTAGGAGCTCGTCGAAGAGATCGGTGGCGATCTTGTCGTCGACTGCCGCATCCTGTTGGTGAGAGGATTTCTGCAATTGGTAGGAGCAGCGCGAGCAACTCTCAGCGTCCTCGGGGTTGCGCTGCTGGCAGAGCGGGCACTCAACCCCCTCGTCCTCCTGCTTGCGCCACGATTTGAATCGGTCGAACACCCTGAGTCCCCCTTAGATATCCAGCCTCGCCGAAACGCTCCGTATAATCTTCACCCGAAGTTGGTCGCTCGCCGTCGTAGACGGCGGAAAGGGGAATCTAGGGAATCGTGATGTGTTGGCGTGTGCGCCGCAGGTGCGTGACAGATGGAGCCGAGGAGTTGCCTGCGCGTTTCAATCGCAGCCAAGACCACCACGAGGCCTATCTGAATCTGATAGGATGGGAGTTGGAGGACGAGCTGTCGATTACTGAGAAGAGGTTGCGCGAGTGGCCAGACGGCAGGCTCGCAGCAAACGGGATTGCCCTGTTCGACCTAGTCGCGAAGACCGATGGCTGGTTGTTCGGTCAGCGCATCGTCAAGTTGCAACGGCGAGACCGTCGGGCCTTCGGGATGCATCGATTCAGGCAAGGCGACATCGTCATGTTGAGTCGGGGTAACCCCCTCTCTGAGAAGCCCGTCGACGCGATAGTCAGCAACCGTTCTAGGCACTTCATCCGCATTGTCCTCCCAGAGACCCCGACTGACCTGCGCAGGGACACTTGGAGGATGGACAGGGGTGCCAACAGGATAGCTCACGACAGAATGCGTGATGCCCTGAACTCGGTTTTCGAGGAGGACGGTGGTGCTCCGTTGCGCGACCTCCTACTGGGTTTGGTGCACGACCCGGTCGGCACAGCTTCGCTGACCGCTCAACTCGGAGGCGCCCGGGCTCGGCCAGCCTCTCTCGCTTCCGACCTCAACGAGGCGCAGCGTGAAGCCGCTAAAGCGGCTGTTGACAGCCGCCTGACCCTGATTCAGGGCCCGCCCGGAACCGGTAAGACTCACACCGCAGTGCGGATACTCGAGGCTTGGGCCAAACAGGATCTCGGGACCGTTCTGGCCGTCGCTGACTCCAACGTCGCGGTCGACAACCTGCTTGAGGGTCTGCTCTCCCTAGGTGTCAGGGCAGTCCGCCTCGGACAGCCTGTCAAAGTCAGGGAGAGCCTGCGCGAGGCCACGATGGATGCCCGGATGGAGGAGCATCCGCTTCGGCGCGACCTCGATCACTGGCTGGAGTCCAATGAGAAGCTCTCTCGTCGCGTCAAAGGGATGAAGGGTAAGGAGAAGGGGCTCGCGCATCGCGATCTCAGTAGAGGATGGAAGGAGGTTCGCAAGATAGAGTCGCAGATGCGCGACGACATCCTCGACCGGGCGCAGGTGCTGTGCTGCACCTGCATCGGCTCGGGCCACGAGTTCCTCGATGGTCGGAGGTTCTCCCGTGTCCTCATCGACGAGGCCACTCAAGCCACAGAGCCCGCCGCGCTGGTGCCGTTGGTTCGCGGTGCGCGTCAGATTGTGCTGGTCGGCGACCATCGGCAGCTCCCCCCCACCGTTATCTCGCAGCGCGCGGAGAACGGTGGGCTGAGGCGCTCGCTGTTCGAGCGCATGGTGGAGGTCGGCATCACCCCTCATCTGCTGCGCATCCAGTACAGGATGCATCCGGCAATCTCCGCGTTTCCTAACGAGCGATTCTACGACGGCAGGCTCGAGGACGGTGTCGAGGCCTCAGAGAGGGCAACTCCCGCTGGTCTGCTGTGGCCCGACTGGGAGTGCCCGATCGCCTTCCTGCCGATAGAGGGAGGGGAGGTCAGGTCCCCCGACGGCACCTCGAAGGAGAATCCGACCGAGGCTTCCTGGGTGGCTCGCCTACTCGAGGATCTGATGGATGGCGGCGAGCTCGGCCAGAGTGACATCGGTATCATCACGCCTTACGCCGGCCAAGTCAGGGCAATCCGTGACAGCGTCCCTGACAGGTACGATGGAGTCGAGGTTCGCACCGTGGACGGTTACCAAGGGCGTGAGAAGGAGGTCATCCTGTTCTCGTGCGTGCGCTCGAACAGCGAGGGTAACGTCGGCTTCCTCTCGGACTCGCGCCGACTCAATGTCGCTCTGACTAGGGCCAGACGTGGTCTGATTGTAGTGGGGAACCCGGAAACGCTGCGCTGCGACGAGGATTGGTCGGCCTGGCTAGAACACGTGCGGAGTCGCAACCTTGAGGCATGGCACTTGCTCGGAATGGCTTGAGGGTGCCTATGTCGGACCACGACTCACCTATACAGATGAACCCGGGTGGCGGCACGCTGGCCAAGCAAATCGTCTCGTCCGAGCAGGGTCATTGGTCGGTTCCAGATGGGGCGATTCTGGCATCGGGAGTCAGGAGGACGGCATCGTTCACCGTAGATGTGGTGATAGTCACCACGATACTGATGGTCGTCACCGGTGGGAGGGTCATCGACGCTTGGAACCTCACACTTTGGTCCTCCGCCGACTTCCACTTCGCTCTCGCACAAGCCTTCGTGGTGCTGGTGGCACACTGGCTGTACTGGCGGCTCACTGGCGTAGCCTACTCGCGCTCTCTGGGTCAGCGCATGCTCGGTCTCGCCGTGGTCGTCGAGGACGGCTCAGGCATGACCAGTCAGATGTGGGACGCGCGGGCCCTGCGCAAGCTGCTCTACCTCATACCGGTGTTGAACCTCTATCTCGGGGCCTACGACCTAGCTAGGATCTCCCAGCGTCACACGCATCAGTCCAACGTCGACCTGCGCGTCGGCTCGATCGTGGTGCACGCTGACTCGCTGCCGCCCGCGAGCAGGCGACACATCAGGTAGGAAAGAGTATGGAAGAAGCGGTGCGGTGCGCGCTCGCGGGAGACTGCATCGTCTATCCAACTACCACTCAGCCTGCTCTCGGTTGCCTGCCTGAGCCCGCATGCCTCGACCGGTTGTACCGGCTGAAGGGGCGGGCGTCTGACATGCCTGTCAGCATCGGTGTCGCCAGTCTGGCTCAGGCCGAAACGCTTGTCGAGGTCCCCGATGAAGTCAGGGAATTGCTAGGTGGCTTCCCCGAAGGCTCGCTGACAGTGATCCTCAGAGCCCACGATACGCTGGACCCCCGACTCGGTGGCGACAGTGTCGCCATCCGAGTGGTGGCTCACCCACGCGCCAAACGTCTGCTGGAAGCAACCGGGCCGCTGACAGCGACCAGTGCCAACAGGAGTGGTGAGGCCCCTGCGAGCGACTGCGGAGAGGCTGCGCGGCTTCTTTCAGCCAACGGCGATGCGATTGAGTGCGTCTCTGGAGCCTGTCCGGGTGAGAGGCCCAGTACATTGATAGTGTGGTATTCAGTCTGTGATTCAACCGAGTCGAGGGATATCGAGGTTCTCAGAGAAGGAGTAGTCAGCGAGCGAGAGGTCAGAACATGGTTGAAGAGGATGATCTGAAACAGTGGCGGGACGCCGGTCATGTCGCGCGCAGGACCTTGGATGGAATCAAGGGAGAGATCACCGCAGGAAAGCACTGGAACGAGGTCATCGACTCTGCCGAGCGTTTCATCAGGCGGCATGGAGGCCACGCCGCGTTCCCAGTCACCATCTCGGTCAACGACATGGCTGCGCACTACACCACCAACAGCCTGTTGGAGCCTCCTGAGGGGTTCGAGGGCGAGATGGTCTTTGAGAAAGGGGACTTGGTCAAACTCGATGTCGGGGTGCACATCAAAGGCGCCATCGCCGACAACGCCCTGACTGTCGAAGTAGGTGGGGGAGGCAACCACACCGAGCAGATTCGTGCGGCCGAGGAGGCACGCGACGCCGCCGTCGAGAAGATGCATCCCGGCACTCCCTGGCACAAGATCGGGGCTGCCGCCGAACAGGTTGCGAAGGACGCTGGCTTCGAGCCGATACGAAACCTATGTGGGCATCAGCTGGAGCGCTGGAATCTGCACGCAGGTACTTCGATCCCATCGTACGCCTGCGGTTCCAACAACCCCGGCTTCAAGGGCTCTTGCGAAATCGGCGGGATATACGCCATCGAGCCCTTCAACACGACTGGGGACTCGGGAATGGTGGAGAACGTCCCTCCCTCCAACTCGTCGAACATCCTGAGGGTCACCGGGGATGTCAAGATCCGCAAGGCGTTGGCCAAGGGCAAGATTAAGCCGCTCGGTGCGACCATGGCTAGATACATCGAGGAGCGTTACAGCACCCTCCCTTTTGCAGAGAGGTGGGCCTATCCGCTGCTGGAGAGGCCATTTCCTGAGGAGGAGGCAGAATCGCTGCGGCGTAAGTGGGACGCATTGGTCAAGAAACTCACTGAGATTCGTTTCGTGGAGGTCTACGCCGCGTTGCGCGACGCTGATGGTGGGGACGTCGGACAGTTCGAGCATACGGTACTCGTGACCGAAGGCGGCCCGGAAGTGCTCACTGTACATTAACAGGCTTGCAATACGTCGTTTTTCGCGAAATTGCGGCAGTTTCTCACAACGATTATTTATTGCCGGCTCCGATGAGTCTCCGTACAGGGACGACAGGTTCTCGCTGAGTGCATCCCATCCCCTCGCTTTTATCTCTCGCCCTGTACACCTGAATCGGGTGGCTGCGAGGCTATACAAGTCCAATCTACGCATACCTGAACGGCAAAAGTTCCATTCGTGCCACCACCATCTCGGAGCGTGGAACCCGTAGATGAGTGGACGGTGGCCGAACTCAAGGCCGAGCTCAAGGAACTCGGGCTCTCAAACAGTGGGAACAAGGAGGAGTTGTACGATCGTCTGCTCGAATATGAGGAAGATGAGGAATGGGACGAAGATGACTGGGATGAGGATGATTCGGGCTTCGACGCCTCTGAACTGATGGCTTCCCTCGCGGGAGCCGCCCTTAGGAACCGTGTAGCCATCGCAGCGGTGCTCGGTGTAGCCATGCTGGTTGCTGCGGTCGTAGTGGCTGGACCGGCCGTCCTCGACATGCTCATGCCGGACAAGGAGGCCGAGCCCGAGGTGAATGTGTGGG
>CAZSPJ010000048.1:0-5534 GCA_964608795.1 uncultured Candidatus Poseidoniales archaeon
CCGTCGTTCCAGTACTGGGTCGGCCTAGCACCAATCCACAACTCATTACCGACCGCCCCAATCCCATGGACCACGCTCTGGGTGCCAATCTTATCGCCGGCATCTAGGGTTGAGAGACTGGTGTTGTTGTCGAGGTAGATTCGGAATATCTCGTCGTTGGAAGCCCACCACGAGTTGCTCCTCTGCAGTGAGTAGTGCAGCACGTCGCCGATGATGACTACGTCAGCGGGAGGGGTGTTGGACAGGGTGGGTCCGTCGGTGTTAGCACCGCGGTTCCAGCTCTTGAGCACGGTGTCGTTGATGACATCGATTAGGGCGAGTCCGAAGTCGCCACCCGCCCACATGGTGCCCTCGCTGCGTCCTGGAACCAGCACAGTGACGTCGTCGTCGCTGATGTATCCCTGCGTGCCATCCCAGGCCTGCAGCCATGTCTGATTCACTAGGTCGTACCGACCGATTCCAGTGTTCTCGAAGCCAATGTAAAGGATGTCTCCAATCTTGACGGTGCGGGCCCTTTGGGTGCTGTCGCCAGCGGTCCATACGTCAATCACCGAGCCGTTGAGTGTGTTGATGACAGCCACTCCGCTAGAGGTGCCGGCGTACAGGCGGTCGGTGCCAATCTTGGCCACCGAGGTAACGAATCGTGAAGGCATTCCGTCTTGGTTAGAGACGCAGTCCTGCAGGTCGTAACTCCAGTTCCACATGCAAGCCCCTCGGTTGGTGCCCGCGTAGATACCGTCACCATCGCTAGTGACGTCGTAGAATACGTATGGATCGTTGTTCCAACCAGGTATCGATGTGGCCATGACCTGCCACTGGCTGCCGTCCCATCTAGCCAAGCCCCCATTGCCACTGGATCCAGAGTTGGAGACGCTTGAGCCAACTAGGAGGCCGCCGTTGTAGTCCATGTGCAGGGATAGCACATCGTCGTCCGGCAGACTACCCTCTTGCGTCCAATGATCCGAGATATCCCCGGTAATCCTGTCGATGAGAAGGATGCCGAAGCCGGTCAGTCCGAGGTAGATTGTGTCACCGTCGACGGCCACTGGCGTCTCCTCGAGATTGTCAGCCCCCAGAGACTGCCAAGAGCCTAGGATAGAGACATCGTACAGATTGACTCTCATGACGCCCGCGTCGGGCGTCGCGATGTACGCGATGCCGTACCTAGTGGCAACCTGCGTCACTATGTCTGAGTCCAGTCCGTCCTCGGTGGTCATGACCTCAATCAGGGTGTTCGTCGAGGTGTTGATGAGTGAGATGCCAGATTCGTGGTGTCCGACCACGAGAGTGTTCGAGTTGCTGTCGAAAGACAGGCTGGACACGTGTTCTGAACTGATTCCCGCTGCCGTCCCCTGGAAGTTGCCGTCGTCGGCCTCTAGCCTCAGCAGTCCTGCATCTAGGGTCCCCACCCAGACTATGCCCTGGTCATCCTGGACGATTGAGGTCACGGATGACGGGTTGTTGACGTAGTTGGTGAGATCTATGGGCGCGCGCCAGATCTGATCGTCCTCGTCGAACCTGTCGATGATGCTGCCACCACCTACCCAGATTTCCCCCTGCTCTCCATCATCGATGTGAGATACCACTTCCATCGGTGAGGACGCGGGGCTGCTGACCAGCACCATGGTGCCGTCGAGCGTCTCTCCAGCCTGGCGAGCAAGCGTTCCCGAGCCGTCGCTTACCATCATCAAACCAGAGCTGGGGCTTCTGAAGCCCACTGAGGGCCATGGGATGATTGTTCTTCCAGCGTTCAGAAGGCCCATGTCGGTGACCTGTCTCTGCGAGCGGAACAGAAGTGCTCCTGTGTCGTAGGCGTGTATGGTGCTACCAGCGAGTATGTGCAACCAGTCTTCAGTAAGTGCGAGTCCCCTGATTACATTCGAGGACAGCCAGTTGTTGGTCGACCACGTACCGAGCCACGAATCGGCTACGGCATCGTACCTGTTCACCCCTCCTCCGATGGTAGCTATGAGAAGATGAGAGTTCAGCATCTCCAGTTGCGTTATCGAGTTGCTAGTCAGGTAGTTCGCGGTGCTCCACTGAGTGTTGCTGTCTATCGAGACGGAGATGCCGTTCGAGTCGCTGATGGTGCTGTAGTCGATGGCTCGCACTCCGCTCTCGGTGGTGGCGACGAAAATCTGGTCGGAGAAGACGATTAGGTCCACAGGGATCTCGAGCAGGTCTGTGGAGCAAAATTGACTCTCTGTCCACGAGGACTGGCTGACGGTCATGTGGTGCAGGGTGCAGTCAGTCACCGCCCAGAGCGTGCCGTAGTCGTCAGCGGCCACGGCTCGAACGATGGTTGTGTCGTCGTCCATCTCCATCAGGTCAGCGTGCGCCGAGGAGTCGACCAGACTGCGGGACAGCACCTTGCCATCAGCGGTCCCGATGAGTAGGCGGTTCTCGTCGGCGTCAATCGCGAGGCTCCTACCCTGCACGCCCAACTCAATGTCGATGATTTGCTTAGTGGCCTGATCGTCGAGGTGTAGCAGGTCGTCATCGAGTAGGATGTAGAGTCTGCCGTCCAGCGGGTTGGTCGCGCTGTCGTGAATGGTGATATCCTCGGTCGAGAACGAGACCCGTGGATCTGCCGGCCTCAGAGCGTCGATGACGAGATCCGAGATAGTGACTCCACTGGGCAGCAGCCAGGAGGCGTCGCTGACCGAGTTCGGCTGTAGCCAGGTGTCTAGAACGCCGTCATCGACCTCGGGGGGATTATCGGAGAAGGAGTTCTGCCGGCCGAGGTCACCGTAGTCCCGCCAGTCGAGGATTGGGGTTTGAGTGTCCATCAGGGTGATCTGCGGCTCGCTCGCCCAGTAGCCGTCGCTGCCATCGACGGATATCTGGAATGTCAGGTTGTCTAGCAGCGCTCCGGGAGCGAAGTCCATGAACAGGTCTGCGTAGGCCATGGTGCCGTTAGCCGGGTCGGCACCAGTAGCGTCCAGACTAATCCAACCGGTGTCGTTGCTGCCGCCCGCACCCCATGCCTTCGGAGTGATTCGGCTGTCGTCGTCACGGTCCTCAAGATTGCTCGAGCTCATGGCCGACCACGGCAACGTCAGCATCAGCATCACCAACAGAAGGGCGAGCCTCTGTTGTGGGCGACTGCTCGTCGAATATGCCATCGGCACGTGTTGTCGCCTCTTTGTCGACATTATGAAAGAAGTGGGTGGGTGTTTCTGTCATGCTCACTCCGCCGTAGGCGGAAAAATTCGATATTTGCCGAAATCGGAAATTTCCACTAACGCTTGTTTACAGGCTGATAATGCGCATTTTCGCAGTAGGATAGCATCATAGCAGAGGGGTATGCCCGAACGCCCCGGAGGTGGGATACTGGACGAAGACAGTCTGCGCGATGACGCATTGGACTACCACGCGTCGAAGCCCGCTGGGAAGATTACGGTGGTTCCGACCAAACCGCATGGGACCCAGCGTGAGTTGTCGCTGGCGTACTCTCCCGGAGTTGCCTACCCCTGCAAGGAAATCGAAAGCGATCCGGATGACGCCTACAAGTACACCTCCAAGGGCAATCTGGTGGCTGTCGTCAGCAATGGCACTGCGGTGCTGGGACTGGGCGACATCGGAGCGCTCGCCGGCAAGCCTGTGATGGAGGGCAAGGGCCTACTGTTCAAGGCGTTCGCCGACATCGACGTGTTCGACATCGAGGTCGATCGGACGGATGTCGATGAGTTCGTCGAGACGGTCAAGGCGATAGCGCCGACCTTCGGCGGCATCAACCTTGAGGACATCAAGGCCCCTGAGTGCTTCGAGATCGAGCGTCGGCTGGTAAAGGAGCTCGATATCCCGGTGATGCACGACGATCAGCACGGCACCGCAATCATCTCCGGAGCGGCGCTGCTCAACGGACTCGACATCGTCGAGAAGAACATTGGGGAAATCAAGGTCGTCGTCTCTGGCGCAGGGGCTTCGGCAATCTCGTGCGCCCACCACTACGTCAGGCTCGGAGTCAAGCCGGAGAACATGGTCCTCATTGATTCGAAGGGCATCCTCACCGAGTCCCGCAGGGATGCGGGCGAGCTGAACGAATACAAGGCCGCGTTCGCCCGTGACATGGCCGACGGCGGCTTAGAGTCCGCACTAGAGGGCGCCGACCTGTTCCTAGGACTATCCAGAGGCGGTATCGTCAGCGGCGAGATGGTCGCCAAGATGGCTGACCGACCGTTGATCTTCGCGCTGGCGAATCCCGACCCGGAGATTACTCCTGATGAGGTCTACGCAGTCCGTGAGGATGCAATCGTCGCCACTGGCCGCTCCGACTACCCGAACCAGATCAACAACGTGCTCGGATTCCCCTATATCTTCCGCGGTGCCCTCGATGTCAGGGCCAAGGAGATCACGGAGAGCATGAAGATGGCGGCCACTCACGCCATCGCGGAGCTCGCCAAACAACCCGTGCCCGATGATGTCGCCGCAGCCTATGGGGGCGAGCAGTTGCAGTTCGGGCCGGAGTACCTGATTCCCAAGCCATTCGACGCGCGCGTCCTCATCTGGGAGGCGAGCGCTGTCGCAGAGGCCGCAGTGAACGAAGGTGTCGCGCGGGTCTCGGCTGCAGACTTCGACGCAGAGAGGTACCGAGAGGAGCTCGAGGCCAGACTTGGCCTGACCCGCTCCATCATGCGCCGTGTGATTAACATCGCCAAGAAGGAGACCAAGAGAATCGTGTTCTCCGAGGGCGAGGACCCGACTATCATCAAGGCGGCCTCGCAGTGCATCTCTGAGGGCATCTGCGAGCCGATACTGCTCGGACAGCTCGAGCGCATAGACGCGGTCAAGGAGGAGCTCGGTCTGAGCTTCGAGTGCGATACCATCGACGTCAGATACGACCCACGCAGGAGGACGAACTATGCCGATGAGCTACACAGGCTGCGCGGTCGCAAGGGCCTGACTCAGGAGGACGCTGTCCGGCTGCTCAAGTCGACCACATACTTCGCGCCCATGATGGTTCGAATGGGGGACGCCGATGGTTACCTAGGAGGGGTATCCCACCACTACCCAGACATCGTCAGGCCATGCCTGCACACAATCGGGCCGGACCCAGGCTCTCACAGGTTAGTCGGGATGTACATGATGACAGTCAACGGGCAGTTGATGTTCATCGGCGATGCCACCATCAACATCTACCCCGACTCTAGGACCCTCGCCGAGATAGCCGTGCAGACAGCTAGGGTAGCACGCCGCTTCGGAGTGCAGCCCAAGGTTGCAATGCTGTCGTTCTCCAACTTCGGCACGTCCGAAGAATTGCGCACCGACAGAATCGAAGAGGCGATTTCAATCGCTCGCGAACTGGACTCGGACCTCGTCATCGACGGTCCCATGCAGGTCGACACCGCTCTGGTCCCGGACATTCAGACAGACTATCCATTCATGGCCTTCGATGGTCCAGCCAATGTCCTAATCTGCCCCAACCTCGCTTCCGCCAACATCGCCTACAAGTTGCTGCAGAGGATAGCAGGAGCCGAGATGACTGGCCCTATCCTTGAGGGTCTCTCCAAGCCAGCGCACGTGTTGCAGCG
>CAZSPJ010000049.1:0-5495 GCA_964608795.1 uncultured Candidatus Poseidoniales archaeon
TGGTGGGCCCGCCAGGATTTGAACCTGGGTCAAATCGTCCCAAACGATCTAGCATAGACCAGACTAACCCACGGGCCCTGAGTCCTGCCCACAAGAATGAACAGCATGAAGGTTACTAGAGCCATGACCAGCTTTCTGGACCGGCTCTGACCAGAATCCCCTCCAACTCGGCCTGACCTATGACCTGCTCCGCTGACGGTTCGTCGTAGCCCTCCTTGTCCAGCTCTGCGGAGAGTGTCTCGATCGTTAGCGTGCCGTCATCTCCCGTCGACTGCCGCATTATCCTGCGTATAGCCTCCGGGCCTCCTCGGGTCTTCCCTCCTACAGCGGCCCTACGGCTCTCCTCGGCGGCGATTCTGGACTCGACCTCTTGGCTGATTTGCGCTGGCAGGTTGGAAGCGGCTACTGCCTCGGCCAGACTCTCAGAGGACTGGAACTCCCTCTGCATCTTGCCCTTTGAGGAGCCGCAATGGGGGCATGATGAGAACGAGGCCTTCCTAGAACCGAACGAGTTGCCGCAGATGCACTTCACCAGTATCCAGGTCTCATCCACGCCAGCACCAATATATCGCGGTTCAATAGTTTGTCCCGAGCGTTATTGGGCCGGTTTGATGTATCCCGGACCTGTGCGAGGCGCATGGCTGGACCTAGGATGGTCGTCGGTTGGGTGCTCGCCACGCTTCTAGTTGGGATGTCGGCAAACAACTTCGCTGCCGAGGGTGCGCTCACCGCCGAGGCATGGGGCTTCCTCCTGCTGACCCCACTGGCTCTGGCGATGGCGCTCAGTCCTACAGTACCATGGGAGAGCACTGATTCGGAAGGGGCCGAAGAGTGGTCGGATGACGAAGATGCAGAGGGTGGCCAGAAAGAGGTTCCAGACCCGATCGAATCCGGCTTCGACATTCCGGTCCTGTGATTATGTCAGCCGCAGGGTCTCAAGATTGGCTGGAGCATAGGTCTGCACCCTGAAGCGCTCCCTCAGACCCTGCCTGAAGGCGTTACAGGTCTGAGGGTCCCCGTGGTGGCAGATGATCTTTCGAGGAGTCGGGTTCAGCGCTGATACATAATCGAACAGCTGGTTCCTGTCGGAGTGGCCGCTGAAGCCGTCTATCGTCACCATGTTGCACCTGATGTCGATCATCAGGGTCTGCCCCTTGTCCATCAGGGGTACCTGGGCATGACCCTGCTGCAGACGCCTGCCTAGCGTTCCCGAGGCCTGATAGCCCACGAAGCACAGGGTGTTGCCCGGTTCGGGAGCCCAGTGCTTGAAGTACTCGACAATTGGACCTCCCGTCATCATTCCACTGGTGGCTAGGACGATGCAGGGGCTGGGGTCGAGGAGTATTGTCTCCCTCTGCTCGCGCGAATCGACCTGCTTGAACCATGATGAGTTGAAGGGGTTCTCTGGTCCTCCCTTCAACATCTGACGGCGAAGGTCCCTGTTGAGGAAGTTCGGATGGCTGGAGTGAATCGCGGTGGCCTCGGATATCATACCGTCAAGCCAAACGGTAACAGGCTTGACGTTGCCCGATTTGAACAACTGGTCTATGGCAATCATGACCTCTTGAGAGCGGCCGACTGCGAAGACGGGGCAGAATATCTTGCCACCCCTCCCAAGTGCGTCCTGGATGAGGTCCTGCAGTTCTTGGCTAGCCTGCTGTCTCGTGGGCTGGATGTCCTGCGGACCACCGTAGGTCGATTCAATCACCAGCGTCTCGACCTTTGGGAACCTGACTGTGGCGGCGTCGAACAACCACGACTTCTCGTACTTGATGTCCCCGGAGAACAGCAGTTTATGCTCGCCCTTGGCCTCGCCGATTTGCATGTACACGCTTGACGAGCCAAGGATGTGTCCGGCATTCTCCATGGTCATCTTGATGTCGGGGGAGATGTCGGTTTTGTCGCCCCATTTGACATCGACGACGTGCTTGATGCACTCCTGTATGTCTGCCTTCGAGTACGGCGGTTCGTTGCCCTCCGCCTGAGCGACCTTGATGTAATCTATCTGGAGCAGTGTCATCAGGTCACGAGTCGGCGGGGTGCAGTAGACAGGTCCCCTGTAGCCGTACTTGAACAGGACCGGGAGCATGCCGATGTGGTCTATGTGCGCGTGGGTGATTACAATCGCGTCCAGATTGTCCAGTGGGAGCAGTTCGGGGGCGGTGAAGAAGGGTTCTACCTCGCTGCGATTGGTGGTTGGCTTCGCTCCGCAGTCAACGAGAACCTTCGACTCATTGGTGGTAACCAGATGCATCGCCCTGCCGACCTCTCTGTAAGAGCCCAGTGCGGTAACTCTGACCCATGGCACGCCGGGCCTCGGGGGGCGGTAGATGCGAGTGCCGAACTTGCGTAGAAGCGACTTCCTGTCTTCCGCCAACTCCTTGCGGTAGCGCCGGATGTCGTGCTGGGTCCGACTCTCTATAGCAGGAGCCCTGACCACGTCGACCAGCCACCCGATCTCATCACGCAGAGCCCTGATGTTCGACCCCTTTGGGCCAACTGCTGCGGAGGGGTCGTCGCACTCGAGAATAACCTGGCTGAGAGCGGGATCGAGCCAGATCTTACGAACCTCGGCATCGGCGGGAATTAGGCGGGCGACCGCGTCGTGAACCGCATTCTCGTCGACCAGCAGATCGGCATGGGGCCTGATGACCACGCGACGCTTGATGGTCTTCGCTATTTTGACGGTGAGATTGTCGCCAGAGCCGCTGAATGCCTCTGGCTGCTTGGTCACTATCGCGATCGAGCCCGCCTCGAGGTCGACTTCGTAATCGACGTCCTTGGGGATCAACTTCGAGATCTTCTTCTTCAGTTCGCTCAGCGTAAGGCGCATTTGTTCACATCCTTGCTATGCTCGCGGCAGTACTTGTCACCCAGAGAATGGGGGGCTGGCACTTGGCCGGGAGGGGGATCAGATTCCAGACAGGAGGTTTGAAACCTCGTCTTCAGAGAGTTTGTTGAAGCCGACATCAGCGGTGATGACAGCGAGGTCCATGCCGTTGCCGCTGGCGGCGTCGCGCTGAGCGGAGGCGAGCAAGGCCTTAGCGGCGACTCGTAGGGCCTCGTCCTGCGACATGCCATCGGAGAACTGGTCCTCAAGCACGCCGTACATGTAGGGGCTGCCCGAGCCGGTGGCGCAGTAGACATCGGGGATAGAGCCGCCCGCCGAGTCTATGCTATACACGCTGGATCCGGAATCGTCGACTCCGACAATTAGGAGTTGGACGTAATGTGGACGGCCGACGAGGATGTTGGCGGTGAGGGTCGCAGCGCCCTTAACCGTCATCGGTGTGCCATGCTTGAGTTCGTACAGGCGCAGTTCGGCCGCGAGGGTGCGCGAGAGCGACTGTGCGTGGCCGACGAGTCCTGCGGTGGTCAGGGCCACTGAATCGGAGATCCTGAACAGCTTCTGCACGCTCTTGTTGGCGATGAAGTGACCCATAGTGGCCCTGTGGTCGGCACCGACCACCACTCCGCCGTCAAAGGTGATGCCGATGGTGCTGGTGCCGGTCTTCACTACATCCATGGAATCGTTCATTGAGTCACCTGCTGCAGGGAAGTCCCCAGCGAACCCGACTCGATTCGGGCCCCTTATCAATGCGACGGGGGAGGAGGCTGGATTATCATGCAATGGGGTATAATCGCTTCTCACGCGCTGTGTCCGACCGCAGAAGTCAAGGCATCGCGCAGAAGTCGGTAGTCGTGGCTAAGGGTGAAGCAAGCGAGCCGCGCTGGATAGAGATGCCCAGCATCCCTGATGATGAGGGGGTGGCGATGGAGCCTGGTCAGAACTATCACGATCTCGCAGACAGGTACCCCGACGCCCCCGTATCTAGGGGGGCCGGGGATGCCATCGTCCATCGAGCAGTGCTCGATGACATCACCGGTGTGCCCTTGGTGATGGACTGGGTCTCGGACGGTGATCTGGTGATTGTGGAGATGAGCAGGATGCTTAGCCGGGAGCTCGAGCTGCAGACCGCGGTCGAGAAGCTCAGGGGATTCGTAGAGGACGATCTGTGCGGCGAGGTGCTCAGGCTCGGAGACTCGCGACTCCTGTTGCTGCCCTCTGACTTCGAGAGTACTCGTAAGTCCGAGGGCGCATCGATGTACTTCTGAGGTGGTCCCATCGAGAGCCGAATCGAGCAGTCGTGCCCCGTCTGTGATTCCGACGTCGGTCTGACTATGATGGCACACACCTCTGAGATCCCGTATTTCGGGGAGCACACGCAATTGACCATACTGTGCGATTCATGCGGCTGGAAACACACCGACTTCATTCCCGCAGAGGGCAGTAAACCGGGCGGATGGAGCCTTGAGGTAAATTCGCCAGAGCACATGAGTGCTAGGGTCGTGCGCTCGTCCTCATGCACGGTGAGGCTGCTCGGGTTGGGTCTTGAAGCCTCTCCGGGCAACAGCTCTTCCGGCTACATCTCCAATATCGAGGGTGTGTTCAACCGCTTCGAGGAGGTCATCAGGATGTTGCAGAGGCAGGCCGGGGATGCTGGAGCTGCTGAGCAGTGCGAAGCCCTCCTGCGTGAAATTAAATCGATTAGGGCCGGGCAGGGCTCTGTGGAGCTGGTGCTGCTAGATCCGATGGGGCACAGTCAGATACTTCACGATGATGCCAATCCAAGAGAACTCACGGAAGACGAGTTATCAGAGCTTCAGACAGGGCCCTCCGTACCAGTGTATGACACAGACGACTTCTAGAGGGCGTCGGGGGCGAGGAATTCATCGAGCCTGTCTGCCCACATGTCCCTGCGTTCGGCCAACTCGTTCAGCCACTCCGTGGCACTGTCTATGCAGATCTGCTTGATCTCACCAGCAAGCATCCGGCCGCTCTCGTACTCGGCCCTGATCTCAGACAGGGCGTTGTCATCGCGCTCAAAGAAGAACTGCAGGTACTGGAAGGCTACGTCCTTGGAACAGTCTCCGCCCAACCGTCGGTGCTCCTCAACGGTCGGCTGACCTCCGCTGAAGGATCTCTTGACCTTCACTTCCATCTCCTCGACTGACTCGTCCATGAAGATCGTCGTCTCTGGCTGTGACGAGGACATCTTGTCCCCAGTCATGCCCACTGCGAACCTGTGGTAGGTTGAGCAAGGTGGCATCAGACCCATGCCGCCTAGCTCACGCTCCAGTGCTAGCATTGGCATTCTCACGCGAGCGCGGTCGGCCAACGTAGCGCCGGGGATGTCCAGTGTCCCGTACTTCGGATTTGCGAGCATGTCGGCGAAGCCGAGAGGAGCGAGTGCCCCTTTCATCCGATCGAAGAGAGCTTCTCTCGCTGAGGCATCGGCCTTCCCATTGACCATACCCAGCACCTCTTGATTGTCCTCCTGTACCGAGAGCGCTACGGTCAGACCACCTTCCTTGCGCGGCTTGACATTGAACCAGTGGGTCTTGCCGGCGATTCCCCGGGTGAGCCTCAAATGGGGGTCTTGGTCGATGCCGACTGGGACGACTATGGGTCGCAATCCACCGAAATCTTCCAA
>CAZSPJ010000050.1:0-5386 GCA_964608795.1 uncultured Candidatus Poseidoniales archaeon
AACAACTCCGAGAGACGCGGTCAGGCCTCGGAGCCCAGCATCACTGACAAGTGGAACGACCAGTATGGTTTCGGCATTGTAGATGGCAACTTGATCCTAGAGGCAATGCTCGGAGGGGGTGTCGACCCCAATCCTGGAAACAACAGCACTGAACCGCCTCCGCCTGGCTCGGGTGACTGGGTGGTGATGGAGAACCCAGAGGAGGAATCGTGGCTGGTGGAGGGCGAGACCTACAGTGCTAGGGGTCACATCGATGAGGATGCGGAGACCAATGGTACAATCGACGAGGTCGCTGTCAGAATCTCATACACTCACAGACCTGAGGGCGAGCCAAAGAGAGAGGTGGTACTACTCGACTGGCATGCCGCACAGGGGACGATAAACTGGACGACTCCATTCACGCTGCCCGAGTTCACCGAAGACGAAATCAACGTTCTTGAGGTCATAATCGAAGCACAAGCGAAGAACGAGTTTGGGCAGTGGAGCGATGTGGTCGAGCAGAAGCACGAGGTCGGTCTGGTCGCTGTCACAATGGGAGGCCCCAGCGGACAGAGCCCGGTATCCGGGAACGTGAACGTGTTCGGGACCTGGGAGTCGGTGAACGGCGGGACCGTTCAGTGGAGACTAGGCACTGAATCCTGGGAGACTGCGCAGACCTTCGGAGGAAGTGGGAGTGGGGACGGTGACTGGTCGGTGACGTGGAACACTGAGGATGTGGATGACGGTTTCTACAGGCTCTCTGCGAGGATGGTCAGCGGCGATGGAATCTACTCCGAGGAGATTCGTCGGACCGTCGAAGTGGACAACGATCCGCCTGCCCCGGACCTGATGTTCAGGACCGGGCTCTCGGTCGAGGAGTACGGCATCCCCCTCAGTGAGACATACGTCAACACCTTCCTCGAAATCCGCACGGAGATTCGCAACGACGGCGACATGGCGGCATCTAACCTCGCCATCTCGCTGTACGAGGACGGTTCGCGCAAGGACGAGATGGTGCTGCCCAGCATAGACAGCGGCGACATCGTAGAAGTGGTGCTCTACTGGAATCCAACGACCGTCGGCGAAAAGGTAGTGATGGTTTCTCTGGATCCCAGCGACTCAATCGAGGAGTTGGATGAGGATAACAACGAGCAGTCAATCACCTTCCCGGTCATCCAGAGACCCCAAGGGATAGACCTAGCCTTCCGCGAGGGAGCGGTTAGGACCGAGCCCGTGATTCCTCGGCCCGATGAGCAGTTCCTCATCACGGCCAGAGTCGACAATCTCGGCTCCAGCGACGCCACCAGCGTCGAAGCCACACTCGAGATCCACAACAATCTGGGCTGGGAGCTAGTGTCATCTACTGCTATCTCCCTAGTGGTCGGCCAAGGTGCGTCGCAGCTCTCCTTCGCTCACCGGGCCAACCAGTCGGGTCCGCTCGAAGTCAGAATCACCCTGAGCGGTTCCGGACTGGCCGACCTCGATTGGAGCAACAACCAGATCGAAGCGACAGTGCTGGTCGATGAGTCCACCCTGTCAGGAGCCCGTGCGATGAACTTCGATGCTGGAGAGGTGCCAATCAAGGTCATCGACCTCGACGAGGAGGGCATAGTGATCACCGACAATGGAGGAATGCTTTCGCTTTACAGGCTGAACTCGAACAGAGGTACCACAGCCTGTACCAATGTGCTGGACGAGATGTGGGCGGGCGACATCGCGACCTGGAGCACCGAGGACGGTTGGGCGCACGTCGTCTGGACACGGAGGTTCCTCGATTCCTCGGGCTACTTCCTCCAGACCCTGAGTTACTCAGCGATTGACGCCACCTGCCAGATGTCGCCGATCCAGGACCTGATGGACCCTCTCCTGCTTTCCGATGGCAAGTACTGGGGCATCGACATCGATGTAGATGATTCGGAAGTCTTGGTCTCGGGTTACCACCGAGACATGTTCACCGGAGGTACCTTCGGCGATCAGACCAGTGTGTTCCTGCTGCACGCGGACAACCCGACCAAATCAGCTGACTGGACTCTCACCCCGAACGTCATAGGCGAGATCGATCTGATTCCAGGGACCGCCAGTGCGCTGGACGTGGAGTTCGGTGAGGACGACGGGGCTCACCTCCTGTATCAGTCCACAAGGAGCGACTCGACGGGAATAGAGAGGCACGGCCTCTGGTACGCACACGGTCTCATCGAGCAGTCTTCCTGGACCTTCAAGAAGGCGGTTGGCGATGAGGCCTCTCTGGCTGTCATGAAAGTCCAGATAATCAAGGGAGAAGAGCGAATCACAGCAGCGTGGAGAGAGGGCGAGGGTCACGAGTCAGTGATGATCGCCATTGTGGCCGACTCGTCGTTCGAAGCCATCGACAACCTGACTCGCACATACCCCTCGAGAGGGTTGAGTTCCATCGTGATGCAGGAGGTCGACAGGGGCGTTCAGGTCTTCTTCGACGCAGTCGGGCCGACTGGACCTCAGGTTAGGTTCGGCATCATAGATGCCGAGGAAGGGTGGTTGGGATTATCCAACCGTCTCAACCTCGGCAACCTCTACCTCCTAGACCGTTCCCCAGCCAGCAGCGAGACTGTATTCATTCACACTTCAGCCAGCGGTTGGCTAATCAGAGCGGTAGTAGATGATAACGACCCGAACAGCGGTGGCGGCGACCTGCTCGATCAACTGAGACATACTCTCGGCCTAGATGAGCAGAATTTCAACATCCTGCTAGGTGGATTCGCCATCACTATTCTGCTTCTGTGCGCGGTCATCCTGACTACGCTCTCTGCGAGGGGGCTCAGGTGGATGAGAGGGCGCAGAAGGGTCGAGGCGTCTGGCACTGTGCTGCTCGAAGATGACGTGGTGGACGTCGTCGATGATGCCGACATCGCAGTGAAGACGAGTGAGGCGGACGATGTCCAGTTGGTCGAATTGGTAGATGTCACCGAGGGGGCTGCGGGACGCAAGGGTCGCCGACAAAGGAGGGGGCAGGTGGCCGAAGCCCCCGAACTGCCGCCACTGCCAATGCTACCTCCAGAGCCTGCGGGTGAGGCTCTCGATGGAACCCCGCCGCCGCCTGAGCTGCCGCAGCTGAACAAGCCGGTCATCTGCCCGGGCTGCGACAGCAGGTTCGAAGTTCCTCTCGGTGTCCATATCACCAAGTGCCCTGTTTGTGGGGAGAGCATTGGCCTGTGAGGTCTCAGATGGCATCGATACTGCTCGCCTCAGCCTCTCAGCGTCGAAACGACTGGTTGAGTGAGTTCCTAGCCGGTGGCGGGTCTGAAATCGAAGTTCGCCCTCTAGTCTCGTCGGAGCCCGCGCCCTCCAATGGACTGGATGTGGGGGTGCAGACCGAGACCACGTGCATGGCAAAGGCAACTGCCGCGGCCCGTGAGATGGCGATATCCGGAGCGTCTCATGATCTAGTCATCGTCGCAGACACCCTAGTTGAGGACCCCGAGGACCCGCTCGTCGCCATGGGAAAACCAGGTGACGTCATCTCAGCCACCGCGATGCTTCTCAGGCTGTCAGGTCGCAGGCATCGCGTCTGGTCCTCGACCGCCCTGCTCTGGCCCCCAGATAATGACAGAAAGGGGACTGAGATCCTGCACGGAGAGTGGAGTGCCGATATCTGGACGGAGTCGGCCATTGTGGAGTTCGACGACCTCTCGGCCGATACACTGGCCGACCTGATTCTCAGCGACTCATGGATTGGGAAGGCAGGCGCCTACGACTTGGCCGGAGAAGCCGGCTCAAACGCTGCGCTGATTGAGGGTCATGAGGTCACAGTGCTCGGATTCGCTCCCTCGGCTGTTGACGCGCTTCTGGACGCACTGGACTAGACGAAGACTACGCCGCCGTGCTTGAGCACGAAATCGCGCTGCAGCTGGTCGAACCACTCCAGCATCGCCGAACTGAAACGCACGGCGATGATCTCCGAGTCCATCAAAAGGTCGTCCTGGATTCCCTTGAGAGTACCGGGTGCGGCTCCGCATGACACGCAGGCCCCATCGAGGTCGAGAACCAACGACAGCGCTCTGCCGCCACTATTCAGCCCCTCTATGGCTGCCCGCGTCACAACCAATCCCCCGCCATGGCCGTCCAAGGCCGCCCTGACGGGACCGAGTCTGGCCATCAGCGCTGGGACGAGATCACCGTCGCCCCTCTCGTAGAGGTCGACCAGGGAGAGGGCCTCCAGACGGCCGATCTCCTCCGGGTCGTGAGACTCCGTGACTATCCTCTGAGCCTCCTTCTCCATGGCCGCCTCAATCTGGGCGCGGTAGGCATCCTCAAGAGTGTCAGCGACAGGAGGGGGGTCGTCTTGGTTCTCTGTCATGGTTGGCTGGAGGTGGCATCTGATTTTAGGGTCACCTAAAAATCAAGCAGACATTCAAAAGGGGCCGGAGTGGGCACATGTCCATGGGACATGGTGAGTTCGATAGAGGCGCTCTGTTGGAGATTCGTAATCTGCATGCCGGAATCGACGATATTCAGATACTGAAGGGCATAAACCTCAGCATCGCCCCAGGGGAAATCCACGCCATAATGGGGCGAAATGGGAGTGGGAAGACTACAGCTGCCAACATCATCATGGGACACCCCGATTTCGAAGTTGAGGATGGGCAGGTCATGCTGTCCGGAGAGGATCTCCTAGAGCTCGAGCCGTGGGAGAGGGCACGAGAGGGTGTGTTCCTGTCCTTTCAGTACCCACAGGCAGTCCCCGGCCTTCAAGTCGGCAACTTCCTCAGGAAATCTGTCGCAAGCATAAGAGGAGAGGGGGCTGCTAAGGGTGCTGGTTTCAGGAGCGAGCTGAATGATGCCATGGATACTCTCGACATCCCCCGAAGCTTCCTCTCCAGATACGTCAACGACGGTTTTAGCGGTGGCGAGAAGAAGCGCTTCGAGATACTCCAACTGCTCCTACTCAAACCCAAACTGGTCATATTAGATGAGACTGACAGCGGCCTCGACATAGACGGCATCAAGACTGTCGCGGCTGGAGTTAACGCAGCGGTCAGGGGGACTGACTCGGCTGCACTAATCATCACGCACTACTCGCGCATTCTCGAGCATGTCAAGCCGGATAAGGTCCATGTCCTGATGGGAGGTCAGATAGTTGCCACAGGAGGTCCTGAGCTCGCTACGCAACTAGAAGAGCGGGGTTACGAGTGGCTGGACTCGAAGGCCGAAGCGGAGGGGCT
Source organism: uncultured Candidatus Poseidoniales archaeon (assembly GCA_964608795.1). GTDB lineage: Archaea > Thermoplasmatota > Poseidoniia > Poseidoniales > Thalassarchaeaceae > Thalassarchaeum. The sequence goes on from CAZSPJ010000050.1 coordinate 5,178, forward strand.
AGCATAATGCCAACCAACCAAGTAGCACGGGAGGCCGTCGGGGACTACAAGGCCGGATGGCACGACCCGGAGAACTCCACAGTCCGCTTCGACTTCGGACTCTCCGAGCAGGTCGTCAGAGAAATCTCGGCGATCAAGGGGGAGCCGCAGTGGATGACCGACATCCGCGTCAAGGCGTTCCACCACTTCATGGAGCGCCCGATGCCCAC
>CAZSPJ010000051.1:0-5320 GCA_964608795.1 uncultured Candidatus Poseidoniales archaeon
GATGTGAGATATGTCATCTTGCACTCCCTTGGCGTACCTGATGTCTTGGTCGTCCGCCCAAGTGAAATTCCCTATGCTCCCTGATGAGAGAAGGAAACCCGCCTTAGTGTTCCCATCGCTTGCGGAGAGTTCGTGGGAGTCCGCCACTGTGACACTGAACTGATACGTCTCTTCTGCCTCATACATCACTGGCACACCGGTAATCATCACTATCGACCTCTCGGAAGGACTGGTCGAGTGGCAGGTGCATCCGTACTCTACAGTCGGGTCGAGATTAGAGTTCAATGCAGGCGGGCCGTCTCCGTAGCCGTACACAGGCATCGCTATGAGACCGAGGAGGATGAAGCAGAGTCCGAGCTTCCTCATCGCGCTTCGCATGGTCGCACCTGAAGTGCTCTCGCCTGTCGGGGTCTCATAACCGTTGCTCGGTCGCATCCCGTTGGGATGCGCCGCCTACAGGTCCTTGAGAGCGGAATTCAACTCGTTCATCATCTTCTTGCCGTCGCCGAAAAGCATCATCGTCTTGTCCATGTAGAACAGGTCGTTGTCGACTCCTGCATAACCGACAGACAGGCTTCGCTTGATGATTACAACCACTCTGGCCTTGTCCACATCTAGTATCGGCATGCCTGCTAGAGGACCCTCACCGGTTCGAGCAACTGGGTTCGTGGTGTCATTGGCACCGATGACCAAGGCGACATCGCACTCGGGGAACTCTGAGTTAATGTCGTCCATCTCAATCAGCTGCTCATAGGGTACACTGGCCTCGGCAAGCAGGACGTTCATGTGCCCTGGCATCCTTCCCGCGACAGGGTGGATTGCGTAGGAGACCTCGCATCCCTCGGCCTCCATCATGTCGGCGAACTCCTTGACGGCGTGCTGGCTCTGACTGACTGCCATCCCGTAGCCTGGAATCACGATGACCTTCTGAGCACCATCCAACACCATCGCGACTTCCTCAGGGTCGCTGCCCACCTTGGTTCGGGTCACCTGGTCCTTCTCTCCCGAGCCTCCGAATGCCTTGAACAGGACGTCTGGCAATGTCCTGTTCATCGCCTTGCACATGATGAACGTTAGAATCAGGCCTGCAGCCCCTACCATCGAGCCGGCTATGATGAGCACGTTATTGCCGATGACGAAGCCGGTGAAGGCGGCAGCGATACCCGAGAGCGAGTTGAGAAGACTGACGACGACAGGCATATCGGCGCCGCCGATTGGCATTACGAACAATATCCCCAGCAGACTAGACAGTCCCACGATGCCCCAGATGTAGTCCTTGTTGGTGGGGTCATCGATGGTCAGCCAGATGAGGTACAGGGAGCCTGCTAGAAGTAGGATTTTCACCGCATTCAGCCACGGAGGACCCCAGGTTGGGAATCTGACCCACTTCTTGCTGAGTGGCACCACGAATCCCCCCTTGAGCTTCATCATCGCGACTAGGGAACCAGTCAGCGTGATCCATCCAACCAGCCCAGACAGGCCGATAGCCACCCAAATTGCATAGAGCTCGACTCCAGCGTCCGGGACATTGCCTTCCTGCAATCTGCCTAGGACCTCGGAGAGAGCGACCAGTGCGGATGCGCCTCCTCCGAAGCCGTTGAACAGCGCGACCAACTCAGGCATCCCGGTCATCTCGACCCTTGTCGCCATCAGTGCACCAATCAGGATACCAATGGCCAGTCCTCCGACAATCAATTCCCAGCCCACTACTCCCTCAGAGTACATCCGAGCCAGTGTAACCAGTACGGCGAGGAACATTCCCATCGCCCCCATCCTGTTGCCCTGGGGGGCGGTTCGTGGACTGGAGAGCTGCTTGATCCCGAGGATGAATAGCGCGGCTGCCACTAGGTAGCCGATATCCCACACTGCGACGTTGACCACTCACTTGCCCCCCTTGCGTCTCTTACCGGCTATCATTTCGAGCATCTTGTTGGTCACCATGAAGCCGCCAACTACGTTGATGGTAGCCATGACTAGCGCGGCCGAGGCCAACCAAGCCGCGGTTCCCGGGTCGCCATTGTTGAATGCGGTGTTAGACAGTATCAGCGCGCCGACGATGGTAATCCCCGAGATTGCGTTGGCGCCCGACATCAGCGGAGTGTGAAGAGTGGGCGGAACCTTGCTTATCAGCTCGAATCCGAGGAAGATGGCGAGTACGAAGACGGTTATGCTACCAATCAGCGCTGCAACGGTCAGACTCAGTTCACCACCCCCGCGAGTCGGGACTGCTTCTCGTGAATCTGGCCGCCTGAGCAGACCAGTACCCCTCCCATCCCTGCGACGTGGAAGTCCGATCCCTCTGGGGCTCCGACGAGAACATCGTCATCCATGCTGAGTAAGAGTTCGCCGTCTTGAACTAGGGAAGAAACGAAGTTGGTCAGGTTGTTCGAGTACAGCATGCTGGCAGTGGAGGCTATGGTGCCGGGCAGGTTCTCTATGCCGACTATGGTCACTCCGTGATCAATGACAACCTCGCCTGGCTTGGTAAGCTCGCAGTTGCCTCCGACGTCTGCGTTCATGTCCACTATGACTGCACCGTCCTTGAACGAAGCCACCGCGTCTTTGGGGACCGTGATTGGCGCGGGCCTACCGAAGATTCGAGCAGTCGTGACGATTACATCGGCGTCCTTGGCGACTTCGCATACGGTATCGTTGACCTTCTGGATGAACTCCGGTGTGAGTGGCTTAGCATATCCGGATTCGTCCTCAAAGTCGTCCATCCCCTCGACCTCGATGAAACGGCCACCTACGGACTCGATCTGCTCGGCCGCGGATTTCCTGACATCGGAGGCGTAGACGATGGCTCCAAGGCGCTTTGCTGTGGCAATAGCCTGCAGACCTGCGACGCCACTGCCCATGATTACGAACTTGGCAGGCTTGACGGTGCCCGCACTCGTGGTCATCATCGGTATGGCCTTCGAAATGTGATCGGCCCCCATCAACACGGCCTTGTATCCTGCTAGGTTGTCCTGACTGGAATTCACGTCCATTGATTGGGCTCGAGACAGTCTGCGCGGTATCATGTCCATGCTCAGCAGGGTAATCCCGTGTTCCATGCACTGCCTGACCCGCTCCGGATGGCGGAACGGGTCGGCCACGCATGCGACGATTTGGCCATTGCTCATGGCGGAGGCATCGGGCATGTGAATCGTCACTAGGATGTCTGTTGCCATGGCCTCGTCTCTTGAGGTCACCTTGGCGCCTTTGGACTCATACTGGGCATCCGAGTAGTTCGAACCGGCTCCAGCGCCGGATTCAACCACGACCTCGAATCCGGCCTTGCCCAGCTTGGTAACAGAATTAGGGACTATGGCGACTCGGTTCTCGCCTTCGGGCTCGAGCAGGACTCCGAGTCTCAACCTGTCACTTCCTGCGATTTGAGCCGTAGGCTCAGTCTTCTGCGTGGCATTCGACCTGAGGGCGCTTATTGAAACCGTCGCCGAACGAATCAGCTCATCGGGGGGCTACCAGAGCAGTAAGGCGGCTAATGCGAGCATCACTAATGCTAAGTCCGGAGCCGCGGGCGCTCCCAGCGAGGTCTACTATGTCGAGAGGGGCTAGGAAAGTTGCAGTGATTGGAGCTGGCAACGTCGGTGCGACCTGCGCCTTCGTACTAGCTCAGAAGAACATCGGCGAGATTGTGATGCTCGATATATACGAGGGTTTTGCCAAGGGCAAGGCCCTTGATATGAGTCAGGGAGGACAGGTACTCAACTACGACGGCAAGATTACCGGCACCAAGGACTACACCGACATCGCCGGAGCCGATGTCGTCGTGGTGACCTCCGGATTCCCCCGCAAACCCGGCATGTCTCGCGAGGATCTGGTCGGGAGGAACGCTGACATCATCTCCGAGGTCGGGGCTGGTATCCGCGACCATGCGCCAGACTCGGTCATCGTGATGGTGACCAATCCCCTCGATCTGATGACCTACCACATGCAGAGGGTCACCGGATTTCCCCCCGAGAGGATTGTCGGGCAGGCAGGGATACTGGATTCAGCCAGGATGACTCACTTCATCGCCGAGGAACTCGGAGTGTCTAACGAGGACGTCCAGGCGATGGTGCTAGGCGGACACGGCGACACCATGGTGCCGCTGCCCCGGTACACCACCGTCTCGGGCATACCAATCACCCAGTTGATGGATGTCGAGACCATAGACGCCATCTGCAAACGCACAGCGAGCGGGGGCGGTGAGATTGTCAAGCTGCTCGAGAAGGGTAGTGCCTTCTACGCGCCAGGCTCGGCGGCTGCTATAATGGCGGAGTCAATCCTCAATGACAGGAAGCGGAACCTGCCGTGTAGCGCCTATCTGAGCGGGCAGTACGGCTTGGATGACATCTACATCGGAGTGCCCGTCGTGCTTGGCAGGAACGGTGTCGAGCGCATTATCGAACTGGAGTTAGAGGAGTCTGAGCTTGCGAGCCTGCACGAATCGGCCGGATTCTACAAGGAACAGCTCAGCGAAATCCTCGGATACTAGTCCGCTGGTTTCTTTCGCTGCCGGGGAGTGGGTCGTGTGTGGAGCGACAGTGCGAGCACATCCACCTAGAGCATGACGGCAAGCTGCTTCTCGTCGACATGGGTGGGAACGGCCCCGGAATTCCGAGGAAGGGTAGGACCGAGTGGGGCGGTGGTGGCTTCCTGCTCAGACTGCCGACTCCCGGCGAAGCCATGACCATGGGACTCAGATGGAAAGAGAGGAGGGTCAACAGGTTCCGCCTCGGCGATCACGAACACACGGTGACAGTCGCCACTCCCGATATTATGTGGCCCGAACACTGGGCTTGGAAGGACGCGGTAATCTCGGACAGCGCAGTTGACCCGGTGGCTCGCGAGTCGGTCTACCGGACTCTGCACAGAGTGGTGAGCAAGGTCGTCATCACCAATCCGGAGGGTAGGATACTGATGGCCAAGGTGACGAGAGGATTTTTCACCGGCTGCTGGACTCTTCCGGGGGGTTTCGTCGATTATGGCGAGCATCCTCGAAGAGGCGCCGAGCGCGAGGTGCTCGAGGAACTAGGGATCAATATCTCGATTGCAGACCCGAAAGGCGAGTCGGGCGAGCCCGTAGCCGGAGATGATGGGGCACTCATCCAAGAGGCCATATTCCAGCAGGACGGAATCAACTGGATATCGTTCACTTACAGATGTCAGGCCGACATACCGGCTGAGGACATCGTGCCGAAGGACGACGAGATAGAGGAAGCGAGGTGGTTCACTCGTAAGGAAGCCCTCAGTAATGCTGTTTCATTGTTCGACATCGAAGCGATACATCGAGTCGAATAGTGGTGGGCCCGCCAGGATTTGAACCTGGGTC
>CAZSPJ010000052.1:0-5301 GCA_964608795.1 uncultured Candidatus Poseidoniales archaeon
TGCACTATCAGCAGCATCAAGGCGAGGCCGACCGCGAAGACCGCGGTAGATCCGATCCAGTATGCGGCGGCGCAGAAGAATAGTAGCAGGGCCGCGGAGAGCTGCGGTCTGGCCGCCAGCATCGTAGTGCCACCAGAGGTGGCCACTGCGAGGTGCTGCTGCTGTCTCAAATGGGCGTAGGCGTAGTAGCCCAGTATCAGTATGGCCACCAGATAGGAGGTGACTTCAATTCCCACCGGACTGAACTCAGCGATATCTATGACGCGTAGGTAGGGGTCGTCGGCCAGTGTGCCTTCGCCATCCGCCACGAAGGCGTGGACCGAGGCCCAGACCCCGTTCGCTCTCGTCACCAGAGTGGCGTGGAAGGCGAGCGCTCCGGCGATCAGGCCGATGGCGGGTGCAGCCGAGACCGCGCTGGAGCCGGGCTTGGCCCGGACGTGCACTACGAGGAGTAGCGCGAGCCACGGCAGTATCGAACCGGTCTCGACAGGATCCCAGGCCCAATAGCCGCCCCAATCGAGCACCGTGTACGCCCACAGACCACCGAGCCCGATGCCGATGCTCCCGAGCACGAAGCCGGCGCGGGCCCAGTGCAGCTGGGCAGCGTGGACCGATTCGGCCGCCTCGCGCCTGAGTACCCCGGCTAGGGCCACACTGGCGGTGGCAAGACAGAGGGTGTAGTACGAGAACACGATTGGTGGGTGTATGACCATCAGATTGGTCTGTAGGAGCGGGTGCAGTTCTCCTTGGGCTCCGGTAGCCGCAGCGAACGGATCGAGTAGCCATGAGAGCATCACGAGCGCGGCCACCCAGCCGTGCATGATTCTGACTTCAAGTGGCGCTGACTCGTCATCTCTGGCCATGAACCAGGTCACTACCGCCAGTATGGCAGCCCAGAGCAGAAGTGGTCCGGCCCTGCCGCCCCAGACGGCTGAGATTCGATACAGCAGGGGCAGCTCGTCGCCGCCGTAGCGAGCCACTAGGTCGAGTGAGGAGGCGTCGAGCACGAAAGCGCCTACCAGCAGTGCGAACGGCGAGATCTGCGCCGCCATCGTGACATTGCGGACGATCGGATCGCCTGCCTTCTCGGGACGCGCTATCTGATGTAGGCTGGTCAGTAGCGCGAGCGCGAGTAGCGCCAACCCGAATCCGGGGAGTACGGAATCACCACCCGTAGTATCTGGCTCTGCTGTAGCCGAAGGCCAGCATAGCAGGTACGATCCTCTTGAAGTACAACCTGGGGCGGCGGACCAGCAGTCTCAGCCCGACCATCGCCTTCCCGCTGACTCCCATGTCCCCCATCTCGTCAGGGAAGCACCCAGCCATCACCGACATCTCGTCATCGGTCAGGTCGAAGAGCGCGTTCTTGCCGCGCAGGATCTTGTCGTACGGCGGGAACTCGTCCTTCCACAGCCTCGAGTACACGGACAGGCGCTGCTCGCTCAGGTCTCCATCAGCAATCGCCGCAGCAGCGGTCTCAGCAGCGTAGACGGCAGACTTCAGTGCGAGGTGCGAGCCGCCTTCGAAGAGCGGTGAGGTGAAGCCGGCGGCGTCGCCAACCAGCATCAGCCCGTCGTAGTGGGTGTTATCGAAGGGACCAGAGATTGGGATGGTCCCGCCAAAGGCGGGATTGCCCTTCTCCTTCCAAGGGGGAGCCACCTGTTCGAGCTCCTTGAAGTGGGTGATATCGATGAACTCGTCGAGTGCCTTCTTGGCCCTTGGCCTGTCCTCGGTGACCAGTCCAACATTGGCGCGACCATCGCATTTGGGAATCATCCAGAGGTAGCCCTTCTCGGCATACTTCGGCCAGATGTAGAAGTCGAGATACCCGTCAGTTGGCACCTCGAGCATCTCGTACTGCATGCCGGCCACGACCTTGCCCATCTCGTTGAGCGGCTTCTCGTCGGCAAGCCTGACTATCTTCGAACAGACAGCGGCGACCCCCGAGGCGTCGATGACTACCTTCGCCCGAATCGGGAACTGATCGCCCTTGCCGTCGCACAGCCAGCCTGCGAAGCGGCCGCCCTCCTCCACCCTCTCCATCGAAGTTAGTTTGTGGTTGAGGTGTATGCTGGCGCCAGCTTCGGCGGCCTCGTCGGCGATCCACCTCTCGAACAGATGCTTCTCGAGGACATAGCCCTCCTCAGACAGGCACTTCTCAGTTCCATCCGGGAAGATTACCCTGATTCCGTGCACCCTGAGGCTGATGACGTGCTCTGGCAGTTCCAAATTGAGGTTCTCACAGGCGATCTCTGAGATGCACTCCCCGCAGTGAACCGGAGTTCCAATTGCCGGGTGGTCCTCAATCATCACCGTCGAGAGTCCCTTGCGAGCGCACTGCAGAGCGGCATTTCCACCGCCAGGTCCGGCGCCGACAACTAGGACATCGCAGGTGCTCATGGCATCGCCCATGTTACCGTCGGAAGGTCGGATATCAAAGAAACCGTCGGTCCCGCCATCTATGATGGCGAGCGAACCTTCTCATCCTGTGGACGCTCCGGCGTCTCATGGTCTGGAGGAAACTCTCCCGGTACGTCAGGTCCCTAGAGGAGTCCGGTGATATGCTGCGGATCCCCGATCCAGTCGATGTCGAGCTGGAGGCGGGCTGCTTCGCTGACCGACTCGTCAAACGAGGAGGTCCGGCAATCAAGTTCGAGCAGCCCCGGCTGCCGGATGGCAGCATCAGCAAATTTCCGCTGCTGATGAACCTGTACGGGACGAGGGAGAGAACCTGTAGGGCGCTCGGCGTTGAGGCGCCTAAGCAGGTCGGTGAGCGCATGGTCGCGCTGATGAAGCCCGACATCGGTGGCATTCTCAAGGCGCCGTGGACGGGAATAGGACTTGCTAGACAAGGCATGGCGATGGCGCCACGCAAAGTCTCGAGGGGGGCCTGTCAGCAGGTCGTCATGGAGGATCCCGATGTCACGCGGCTGCCGATACCGAGGACATGGCCTGAGGATGCTGGGCAGTTCATGACGCTCCCGCTGGTCGTCACCGCCGACCCGGACACTGGCGTGCACAACATGGGAATGTACCGCAGCCAGGTGTTCGGCCCGACCGAAGTGGGTCTGCACTGGCAGGCCCACAAGCACGGCGCCGACCACGCTGATGCGTCCATGGGCAGGATGCCGGTGGCGATCTGCCTAGGCGGCCCACCCGAATTGACGTTCGGCGCCATCTCTCCTCTTCCTGACAACCTCACCGAGTATGAATTCGCGGGATTGCTCGCCGGCCGGAGGCTGCCCATCGTCAAGTGCGAGACGAATGATTTGTGGGTGCCGGCCGAGTGCGATGTCGTCATCGAGGGCTACACCGTGCCCGGCGAGACTCGTCTGGAGGGACCGTTCGGCGATCACTTCGGCTACTACTCGCTGGCCGAGCCCTACCCGGTGATGCACGTCACCCGAATCACCCACCGCAGGGATGCGATGGTCCCGATGACCATCGTAGGGTTGCCGCCGATGGAGGACGGCTACCTCGGCGAGGCCGTCGGCGATGCCTTCCTGCCCGTACTGAGGTTCCAGCACCGCGACCTCGTCGATCTGTTCCTGCCGCTCGAGACTGGGTTCCACAATCTAGCCATCGTCGCCTCGAAGCAGCGCTACCCGAGGCAGGCGCGCAAGACTGCGCTGGGCCTTTTGGGCGCTGGGCAACTGATGTTCCAGAAGGTGATGGTTGTCGTAGACGAGGACCATCCGGTCAAGGACCTCGATGCTCTTCTCGACGCCCTCGACTACCGTGTCCACATCCCCGAGGACCTAGTCCTCCTGAGGGGTATGGTGGCAGACACGCTGGCCCATGCGGCGCCGTGGGACAACATCCACGACAAACTGGTCATCGACGCGGCGACACCCCCAGAGGGAGATCCGTACTCCGAGCTCTCCGAGCAGCCGGGCTGTCCCGACTCGCTGGAAATCTCCGCCTCAGCGGTGAAGGACGTAGTCCAAGCGAGGATGCTGCGCTCGTCGATGCTGGTCGTCACCACGAACCTTGAGGGCAACCCGAAGCCCGAGAGCAGCATGGAGGAGGCGAGTGAAGAGGGCGCTGCTAGGCAGCGCGAGGTGATTCGAGGCATCAGCGAGGCAATTTGGTCGCTCGAGGCCGCTCGCAACCTGCGCTGGTTGTTCATAACCGACGACGACGCCTATCTGGCCAGTGACGACTGGCGGCGTCGCCTGCTGTGGCAGCTGTTCTGCCGCTTCGACGTCGGCCGCGACCTGTACTTCGACGAGTCCGGCGGCCGGCTCGCATGGGACGCCACCGCTCCAATCCCCTCGAGCAAGGGCCCACTGCCTGTGCGGCGCTGGCCAGGCGTGACCCTGCACGACCCCGAGGTCGCGAAGAGGGTGGATGCGTGGCTGGCCGAGGGGGGGTACTGATGGGAATCAAGGAGATCCTAGACTTCGTCAAGATAGAGCACATGCTGTTCTCCCTACCGTTCGTCCTGATTGGCTTCGCTCTCGCTGACAAGGAGTTCGGCACCGAGCAGATGGACATAGTGTGGATACTGGTAGCCGCGGTTGGAGCTAGGGGATTGGCCTTGTCACTCAACCGGATAATCGATCGTGACATCGATGCAGAAAACCCGCGTACTGCTACGAGGCACCTTCCTTCGGGCACAATGTCCGTTCAAACTGCTTGGATTCTTTCTGGGGGCTTCCTCTTGATGCTGCTTGTCGCTGCTTGGATGTTGAACGTGGTTGCGCTGCAGATGGCATGGCTGCCTGTGCTGGTTTTCGTGATCTACCCCTACACTAAGCGCATCTCATGGATATGCCACTTCTGGGTGGGACTGTGCCTAGCACTCGCTCCGGCCGGCGCATGGGTCGCCATCGCAGCGGATACCCACGGCTGGGCGGCTATCACCGGAATGCTGGATGGGCGGACCGAGTTCCTGTGGTATCCAGAGGTGTTCTTCATCTCCTTCGGAGTGGCGCTTTGGATAGCAGCATTCGACATCAACTACGCTTTGATGGACCGGGATGAGGATCGCAAGCAGGGAATTCGCTCATTCCCCGCAAGTTACGGTCAAGAGGCAACTAGGAAACTGAGTGTGGCTCTGACCATTGGCTGGGTAGTGTGCTTCCTGCTAACGGGCATGCACGACTTCACCGACGGGCGTAACTTTCGTTACGTCCTTTGGGTTCCTTCTGTGGTGTTGATGGCGCTAATCAACATCTTCGTGATGACAAAAGGAGCGCGGGCTGCAACGGAGTCTGACGAAGCTATGGGGAGGTTTCAGAAGACTCTCTTCCGCGCCTCGATGCTCACAGGATGGGCATTGCTGGCCAGTCTCATGTT
>CAZSPJ010000053.1:0-5223 GCA_964608795.1 uncultured Candidatus Poseidoniales archaeon
GAGTGACCGAGGCTGAGACCAAGATGGAGAAGCTTCAGTGGATGGACAGGGTCCTGCGGACCCTGGAAATCGATTACTAGACGAAGTCGTTGAGCGTCATCACGGTGACCGTGTCGTCGTTGAACAGGGAATCAACGCTGTCAGTCATCCAGTTGACGCGCTGCTTGGTGTAGTCATCGACGCCGTACCTCTCGATGACGTTCCGGGTGATCTGGATGTACTTGCGAACCGCTCCCTCTGAGACCGTCAGAACGACGTTGCCCCCGCACAATGAACTGTCACCATCTCTCGAACCGACCAGACCGCCACCGGTTGATACGGTCTGGATGCACTTGCCCGCCAGAGGCATCCTGCGATAAGAAGCGGCGCACTTGACGCAGCGGACCTTCTGACGTGTGAAGGCCATGAGGTTTCCACGCAGGTCAGGAAGGAAGTGGGATTCGATGACCTGCGAGGCTACGCGCTGCGCGCTAACAGGTCTCAGACGAGTTCCGAGAGCCAGTTGTGCGAGCATTTTGTCCTCCATCGTCTTGAGGGTCTTGTACGACGAGTTCTCGGGCCCGGCATCAAGTCGACCCGAGTCATGGGTCCATCCGTACCCCCGAATCTCACCGACCGTGTCGATTCTGTTGCTGACCAAGTCGACGAGGTCTTCAATCTCGCTCGGGTGCGGCTGCGACTTAGTCGCCTCGTAGAAGGCTCGGCTGTAGGACCATGAACAGTCGACATTGAGGGCCTCCTTGTCGATCTCGCTCGGATTGATGCGCGTGCTCAGCACAAGCGGAGCGTCCATCCGACCGCCCCTGCCTGCTGGTAGGATTGACTTGGAGAAGTTCAGCAGACCGTCGAGCAGCATCATCAGGCTATCCTCGTCACCGTCGCAGTTGCGCCGTTTCGCAGCGTGGAACAGGGGGTGGGCGTACCCGGCGGAGGCACTGGTCCAGCCGATGATCCGGCACAGCACACCGCCCGATGTGTGTGGCGCGAGGCCGATTGCCAGATGGCCAACCAAATCAGACTCGTCAGCGACCTCGTAGAAGGGATCCATCTCGTAGAACCGCACTAGCAAGTCGTCGACGAAACGGCATATGTTCAGGAGGTGGTCCTTGGCTAGGATCGAAGGCACGAAGTCCTGCGGCAGAAGCTCAAGCATCTGCTCGTCTGAATTGAGAGGTGCGCCGAAGATGTCGTGAGAGTATCCCAGATCGTGCAGCTTGTTCCAAGGGGTGCCGATTTCACTAGGTCTGAAATGGGTAATCGGGACATCGCTCATGTCGTAGCGCGAGGTGCCGTCGCGGAACACCGATACCTCGTGCTTGGCTCGCAGTAACCCCTTTTCGATTGGCTCTGGCGTCTGTTTTATCGAGATCAGGCCCTTGACCGCCTTGATTCTGTTCGGCACCCTGTCGAGCCCGAGTGCGCGCCTCTTGACCTCCAGTATGCCACCGAGTGGAACACTGGTCCTCTGACCCATCCTGCGCCTGTTTCGGCCGCTTCGCCGCTTCCTCACCCGGGTGCGCCCGCCGCACTCTGCCACCTCGCCGGCGACCAGCCGGTTGTGACATCTCAGATGTGGGGACTCCTGCCCACACTTGTCGCACACACGAGGTCCCATCTCAACCCGGATGACGCCCTTGCCGGCGGCCTGTCCGAGCAGTCGCTGCGGCCCGCCGTTCTCGCCTATTGGGTACAGAGCGTGGACCTTCGGCTTCATCTCTCGAACTCCGGCCTTCTCCGGCCGACCCATTCGTGAGCCCACCCTGCAAGGCGCGGAATCCTCCCACCGCAATCCGGAGAGCCGCCTGACCAGCCACAGCGAACGATCTACTCCGTGCTCGTCCAGCAGAACTTGCGCGGCCCGTAGGGCTGTGGTATCGGCAGGCCCAGGGTCATCGATCTCGCTTGCAGCAGCCTTTCCAGCTGCATCGGTATCCTGTATCCCGAGCCCTTCCTGCCTCGCTGCTGTCTCGGCCTTCATCCTGACGACCGCTCGCCGACCTCCTAGGTCCTCCTGACGAGCGCCCTCTTGTGCGATGACCGCTGTCGCATCACGAATCCTACTCACTCTGTCGTCGATGTGTGATTCGGCCTCGGTTGTGATACGCAGAGAGCTGCCGTGGACCTCGAGTCCGAGCCCCTCGACTAGTCCCTCCCAGTGAGATGCTATCACGATGTCATCGCCCTCATGGAGATGCTCGACCCCAAGGGTCATCAGAGCCGACTTCAGGATGCCGTGGTTGTGCACCATGGTCCATCGGGGCCAGATTCCAGTGGAGGGGGCCGGCAGCCCGATGTCCTCGAAGAAGGCGTCTGGCGACCAAGTGGCGGCGCCTCCGTTCAGGCGGAGCGCCCCGTCCTCGATGGAAGAGCCAACAAGCGCCTCGATGACTGTGGGAGCGAACGACATCGGCATGTCGGACCACCACAGGTTCCACGGTGGGGGAACCGCCGCCCCGTACTCCAGATTCATGGCTCGCGCAGACTTCCACTCTACCTCCATGTCGCGCAGGTACAGGAACCAGTCCCGCTGGCGCCAGCTGCGGTCCAGCGCACTCTCTCCACCTCGCTCTATGGCGCCGTTGAAGGGCATCCCTGGCGGCAGTTCTGTCCTATCTACGCCGAGCATCTGAGCGAAACCGTCGACTTTGTCTGGGTGATCTAGAGCTTCCGCGAGATCGGCTGCCCACCAGTCCCGGTTGTAGGCAGAGGGAACAAGGTCCTTGTTGTTCTCGAGGAACTCGCCGAATCCCGACAGCATCTCCCCGGAGTCCCAGATGCTGATTACTTCCTGAGAGCACGCCTCCCATTCCTCGGGCGTGGAGATCCTGCGGAAGGCACCGTCACTGAGTAGTACCGTGGGCCCGTCAATATCAACACACGGGGTGACGGCGCAGGCTTTGCCCGGCCGCTCCGTCTTCATCTGGGTCCCCACGGAAAGAAATCCCCCCAGTGCCTGCATCGACACCGGGTTCACTCCGGCGGCGGCAAGCCCGGAAGCGCGACTTCTGCCGTATCTGAGCCTGAACCCTCCAGGCTCGCAGGGCTCGCCGAAGACCGGTCGCCCGGCGATGACGTCCTCCATGTACCGGCTCACTTTGGTAATCTCACGCTTATTGATGCCGCTAGCATCGTCGGTCTTGCCCTTGCCGACGAATTGGGCTATGAAGTCCCATCCGGGTATCTCTAGGCTCGTGGTGTGCTTGAGGATCTTCGGAGCCTTGAGGCACAGCCCCTCTCCGATGACCAGCATCACACCTCCGCGAATCCTAGTACGAGGTGAGTCGTTCGAATTCACGATATTGCGGACCTCCTTGTAGCCAGCGCACTCCTGCTTCTCAGTCTCCTCTCCGTTGATCATCACCGGGCAGGCCCGCACGATGACCTCGATCTCCTCAGGAGGAGGCTTGTACTGCAGGCCGACGCGGTAGAGGCCGAACTCCTCCTTGACCCGCTCTACCTCCGGTGTCGTCGGGACGTACCTGCCGATGCCAAGCTCGCGACGGATCATGTCTCCGATCAGGACTCCCAGTGCCTGGGCGGTGCCGCCCGCCGCCCGAATCGGGCCAGCATAGTCGATTGAGAGGAACTCGGAACCATCGGCGTTGTTCATGATGCGAACGCCGCCGATGCCCTCGAGCGGTGCTACCAGAACCGCTTCGGTCAGCACAGCGAGACCGACTCTCAATCCGGAGTCGATGGCCTTGGTGATATCACTGGTCCTAGCGTGCATCCTTCTTGCGACATCCAGCGCAATCTCGATGGCTGCAGTCTCCCTGTCGGAGGTCCTCAGGAGGTTGCGCAGGTCATCCTCGATGCTCATCCCATCGAGGTATTCTTCGAGCAGCTTCTCGGTTCTGCTAGCGAGGTCGGCTGTACGTGGAATCTCGATTTCTTCTGTGAAATCAAGGCCTTTGGCCTTGGCCTCGGTGGCGATGAGATAGACCTCGTCTGCACGTCGGTCCAACCAACTCTGGTACGACGTGCGCTCGTCACTCAGCCGGGCCTCGTCGTACTCCGCAATCTGTCTCTTATCCGCACTCATGTAGACACGCTCCGCTGCCGAACATTCCCATACCGAGGGAGGCCGTCCAAGAACATTCACCGGAATGCCCGTCAATTGGCCCGTCCGGAGTGCGAACCTTCATCCGACCCCTGCCGAGCCGAAGCGGAGGAGAAGATGGCGTCAACCAGCGTGGATGAAGCGAGGTCGAGACTGGTCGACAGGGTCCGCGACTTGGCTTACTTGCACTCTCCTGACGATCCATTTACTCTAGCCAGCGGGCGCCAGAGTGCCCACTTCTTCGATATGAAGCCGGTTATGATGGATCCCGATTGCGCCCATTTGCTTGGTGTACTAATCCACGCCGAAATTGAAGGCATCGGCGGCGTGGACGCGGTCGGCGGCCTCGAGCTCGGCGCCGTCCCACTCACAGGCATCGCCATCGCCAAGGCAGGTAGAGGATCTAGCCTGCGCGGCTTCCTCGTGCGCAAGGAGCCGAAGGGGCGCGGTGGACGAAAGACCGGCAACCCCCCTGGCATCGAGGGATCGAGCCTTGCTGCTGGTGACAGAGTAGTGCTTCTTGAGGATGTGACTACAACTGGGGGGTCGGCGTTGCAGGCCGCTGCCAGACTCAGCGAGATGGGCTGCGATGTCGCCGCCTGCATCACCATCCTCGACCGTGAGGAGGGAGGGGCAGAGGCTTTCGCGGAGGCCGGAATCGACCTCAGGGCGCTGATTTTGAAGTCAGATGTCGCGGGTGAGTGAATGAGTCAGCACATCATCGACTCGAGCGAGCCCTACCATCCCGAGAAGCTCGATAAGAAGGAGTATGTGGGCGCAGCTGCCTACTTTGAACTCGATATGAGGGCAGGCGTGGTTCTCGAGGTAGAGGAGTTCCCTGAGATGCGTAAGCCCTCGTACAAGATTCGCGTCAACTTTGGACCAGTAATCGGGAAACTGTGGAGTTCCGCACAGATTACCAACTACTCGCGAGCACAGTTGATTGGCCGCACAGTTGTAGGCGCAATCAACCTCGGTGACAAGACCCTGCCCACGGGATTCATCTCTCAGTTCCTTGTCCTCGGAGCACTCGATCCCGATGGCACGGTTCGTCTGCTTGAGTTGCCCGACGGAGTTCTCCCCGGCTCCATGGTCGCCTGATTATTCCCGCTGGTGCATGTAGCAGTAACCGGACTTTCGGTATACCATCCGACGGCACTTTT
>CAZSPJ010000054.1:0-5152 GCA_964608795.1 uncultured Candidatus Poseidoniales archaeon
CTGTCGGGATTTATTACCTTTGCCAGCAAAGGTGGAAGTGAGGGAATGGCAGACGAAGGATACCTAGTGGAAGACACAGTGAAGTGCAGCGAGTGCGGTAGTAGGAACCTGAACCGGGACGAAACCAGGGGAGAGGTCGTGTGCGAGGACTGCGGCTTGGTGCTGGAAGACAACGTAATCGACCAAGGTGCCGAGTGGCGCGTGTTCAGCCCTGAGCAGGGCGACCAGCGCGCACGTACGGGTGCACCGATGACGGTGATGCTGCACGACAAGGGATTGTCGACTGACATCGATTGGCAGAATAAGGACTACTCCGGCAAGGCGATATCAAGCCGCTATCGAAGCCAGTTCTACCGCATGAGGAAGTGGCAGAAGCGCTCTCGCGTCAGCAACGCCACCGAGCGAAACCTCGCCATGGCTCTGGCCGAGCTCGACCGCATGGCCAGCCGCCTCGACCTACCAAAGTCGATTCGCGAATCGGCTGCTGTGAACTACAAGAAGGCCGTCGAGGCCAGACTCATCCGTGGGCGCTCTATCGAGGGCGTTGCCGCAGCCAGCCTATACGCCGCTTGCAGACAGTGCAACAACCCACGCACCCTCGATGAGATAGGTGAGGCCAGCCGAACCGGCCGCAAGGAGATCGGCCGGACCTACCGGTTCATGGTTCGCGAACTCAAGATGAAGATCCCACCAACCAAGCCTGAGGACTACATACCGAGATTCTGCTCGGGCCTGCACTTGGACGCTGAGGTCCAGTCTAAGGCATACGAGCTGATTGCCGCCGCTCAGGAGAAGGAACTCACGAGCGGGCGCGGTCCAACCGGAATCGCAGCCTCGATCATCTACATCGCGAGCGTCCTGTGCGGCAAGCGCAGGACCCAGCGCGAGGTTGCCGAGGTCGCTGGTGTGACCGAGGTTACTATCAGGAACCGATACAAGGAACTGATCCAGAACCTCAACATCGAGCTCGAGATCTGAAACCCGCTCACGAGCAACCAGTCGTGGAGCCGCAGGCGTCGCACTTCAGGCAGGTTCCATTGCGGACCATCTGGCTGCTGCCGCAGTCATCACAGATGTCCCCCGTGAAACCCATCTCTCGGGCCGCTTGCCTCGCACGTGCCTCTGCGTCTCTCTCCTGAATGGGACCGACCGCTGCATCCAGAGTCATCTGAACCTCCCTCTTCTCACCCTCGGTCCGCATCACTCCCTGATCGGTGATCTCAGGCTTGCTGATAGAGAACTGATCGAAGTCCTCGGCCGCAACGTGGGCGAGGTCATCCCGGCCAGCGTACTCGATGGCCAACTCCCTGAAGATCCAGTCAACCAGGCTTGAAGCCATCTTGACTCGCCCACTACCACCTTCAACCGGTCCACTAGGCTCGAACTTCTGGAAGGTGAACACCTTGATGAAAGCCTCCAGTGGTACACCATGCTGGAAAGCGATGGAGACCGCTATTGCGAACTGATTGAGCATGGCTCTCCAAGCGGCACCCTCCTTGGAGGTCACCAGAATAATCTCTCCCAGTTTGCCATCAGGATACTCGCCGGTGATTAGACGCACGCTGTGCCCGCCTATCCTGGCCTTGGTGGAAGTAGCCCTCTTCCTGTCTGGTAGTGAGCGTCTGGTTGCGATGAACTTCACGAATGACTCGGCCACCGGTTGAGCCACGGGTTCTGGGAGGGGCAGCGCCTTGACGGTCTCCTCGACCATCCTCTCGACCAACTCCTCCTCCTCAGTGACCTCCTCGGACAATTCATTATCATCCACAAGTTGGTTCATCAGCGGTTGCGACAGTTTCGAGCAGTCACGGTAAACCGCACACGCCTTGTTCATGGTGGTGTGACTGAGATTGTAGGCCTCCCTGACATCATCCACCGTTGAGTTGGATGGCATGTTGATTGTCTTGGAAATCGCTCCTGAGATGAATGGCTGTGCGGCGGCCATCATCTTCACATGAGCTGGCCAAGCGATCGACCTAGTGCCCTTCGCCCCACATGGTGTGGCGCAGTCGAACACGGCCAGATGATCCTCTTTGAGCCCAGGCGCTCCTTCGATGGTCAGGTTGCCGAAGATATGGCCTTGAGCCGCTTCTATCTCCTCGGAGGTGAAGCCGAGGAAGCCTAGGGTATCGAAGAACGCATCCTCATACTGTTCCTCTGACATCCCAAGGGCGCCGGTGCACAGTTCCTTTCCGATTAGGGACGGCGCGAAGGCAGAGCGCAGATCGAACACATCGCCCATCTTGCTCTCGATAGCAGCGAGGTCCTCGGCGCTGAAGCCAACCTCCTTCATACGATCCACCGGGAGCGTAGGGCATCCGCTGAGCCGTCCAGTGCCGACGATATACTCCTCGATCGTCTTGCACTCGCTGTCGGAGTAGCCGAGCCGGCGCAGAGCACTCGGTACGCCCTTGTTGACGAGTCTCAGCGAACCGCCTCCAGCCAGCGTCTTGAATTGTACAAGTGAGAACTGCGGCTCAACGCCGGTGGTGTCCGCACCCATCACTAGGCCGATGGTACCGGTGGGCGCGATGACTGTGGTCTGCGCGTTCCTGTAGCCATGCTCCTCACCCTCTCTGACCGCGCGATCCCAGGACCCCCTAGCCGCATCGAGAAGGTCCTTCGGGCATTTCTTTGAGTTGATCCCTATGGGTGGAACAGTGAGTCCATCGTACTCATCCGCAGACGAGTCGTAAGCAGCCCTCCTGTGGTTTCTCATCACCCTCAGCATGTGCTCGGAGTTCCTCTCGTAGTCGGGGAACGGCCCGAGTATCGAAGCCATCTCGGCACTCGTCGAGTAGGTCTCGCCGCACATGATGGAGGTGATTGCCCCGCAGATGGCATAGGCTCGCTCGTCATCATAGGGGATGCCCATGTGCATCAACAGTGAGCCTATGTTGCAGTAGCCCAGACCTAGAGTACGGTACTCGTACGACTTGCGCGCTATCTCCTCAGAGGGGAACTGCGCCATCAGGACACTAATCTCGAGGGTCGTGGTCCACAGTCTGACGCTGTGTCTGAAGTCGTCTATCTGGAATGTCTGGGTGTCGAGGTCGTAGTAGTGCAGGAGGTTGATGCTGGCCAGATTGCAGGCGGTGTCATCGAGGAACATGTACTCGGAGCACGGGTTGGAGCCGTTTATTCTCCCTCCCTCAGGACAGGTGTGCCATTCGTTGATGGTGGTGTCGAACTGGATGCCGGGGTCAGCGCAGGCCCAGGCCGTGTACGCCACCTTGTCCCACAACTCTCCCGCATCTAGGGTCTTGCAGGGCTCTGGTTCCCGCCCTTCCGCCTCCGCTCTCTCCAGTTCGGTCCTCCAGTACAGGTTCCAATCACCGCCCCCCTTGACTGAATCCATGAACTGGTTCGGGACACGCACCGAGTTGTTGCTGTTCTGCCCCGACACGGTGAGATAGGCCTCGCCTTGCCAATTTGTGTCCAGAATCTCGAAGTCGACGCCTTTCCATCCCTGCTCTGCGAGATCCAGTATCCTCTGGATGTGGGGATCAGGAACATGGTCCTTGATGGCTCTCACCATGGCTCTGCGGAGTCCGAGGTTGGTCCTCTGATCGAACCTGCCCTCGTCGTCGCCGTACTCCCAGACCGCATCCATCAGGCTGTTTGCATGCTTCTGCAGGATGTTACTACCAATCACCAGCGCGGAGACCTTCTCCTCCTCGCTTGACTTCCAGTCGATGTACTCCTCGATGTCAGGGTGATCGAGATCCAGAGTGACCATCTTGGCCGCTCTCCTAGTGGTGCCTCCAGATTTGATTGCCCCAGCTGCCCTGTCACCTATCTTGAGGAAGGACAGCAGCCCGCTCGAGCTGCCGCCGCCAGAGAGCGGCTCGCCCGCACCGCGGATTCTGGAGAAGTTCGAACCGGTCCCCGATCCGTACTTGAAAAGCAGCGCTTCTCGGCCCCAAAGACCCATGATCGACTCCGATCCACCGACCAATGAGTCGGATACTGATTGAATGAAGCAGGCGTGAGGCTGAGGATGCTCGTAAGCGCTTGTCGAGTACTCCAGCTTGCCACTGGCCGGGTCGATGAATGAGTGACCTTGAGCAGGCCCCTCGATGCCATAGGCCCAGTGCAGTCCGGTGTTGAACCACTGGGGGCTGTTCGGTGCCGAACGCTGGCTTGCGATCAGATAGCACATCTCGTCGAAGTAGGCGCGGGCATCAGCCTCGCTGGCGAAGTAGCCGTACTTCCAGCCCCAGTAGGTCCAGGTCCCTGCGAGACGACGGAAGAGGTCTCTCCCGTCAGTCTCTCCACCCATTCTCTGTTCGGCCTCTACAGTCTGAAGCCTCTCGTGGTCCGGTGCGCTCCGCTGCAACCAGCTAGGTACACCTTCCTCTGGCACCTTGCGCAGGTGCTTCGGAACGCCGGCCTTGCGCAGGTACTTCTGGGCGCATACCTTTCCGGGTACACCAGCGAAGCCGGAGGGCAGTTTCACCCCCTCAACGGCGTCGGCCATAGAACCGTCTGGGTTCCTGATTTCGACATCCATCTCTATCCAGTCGAAGGCGTCGAACGGGTCATCACCGGCCGTTGTGAACCGACGCTCGATGACCATCCCGGACTCTGCGACTCCAGCTTCGGCGTCTGCTTTGGCTCTAGTCTGCATGCCCCCTCTCTCCTTCGTCGTACCGGTCCGGTTTGTCCTTGCCCCGCGCAAGGGATTCACTCTTCCGAATGGAGGGTGTTTAATGATTGAGGCAAGGGTCAGTTGCCACAGAGACGAATCAAGGATTTCTTCTCTGACCCCATCCAACACCGGTTGTTAGATTATTGAATAATAATTAGGGCCTGATATCAAGTGACCAATCTAGCGATGCTCCCGAGCGAGTGATCATTATCCCGACTCTGCAGTACCTCTCGTGACTACTCTCAATGAGTCGGCGGACAAGGGCTTCGGGAACATCGCCTTTGATGATGTACTTCATGTTGACAGATGTGAAGACCTTGGGGGCTTTTTCCGCCATCTCGACCTCAATCTCTACTGTCGCATATTCCACATTTGCAATTCTATGTTTCAGGCCGTCAATCACATCAATCAGAGAGCAAGCAGCGTGTGCGTGAATCACCATCTCCGTAGGGCTGGGTGAAGAGTCACCATAGATTTTGAAGCTCTTACCACCGGCGGTGG
>CAZSPJ010000055.1:0-5138 GCA_964608795.1 uncultured Candidatus Poseidoniales archaeon
GACGGACTCTTCCGGCGGGACCCGATCCCCTCACTTGAGCTAGGTCCACTCCCGCCTCTCTAGCGCGGCGGCGGATGGCCGGGCTCGCCAGCACCTTGCCCGAGGGTGCCGCAGGTACAGCAGCCGGCTCAGGGGCAGAGGGAGCGGGAGTGGGAGCAGGGCTCGGCTCGGGCTTGGCTGCGGGTGCAGGCTTCGCTTCAGGCTCAGGCTCGGCTGCTGGCTCCGGCTCGCTGGCCGGAGCCGCGGCTGCGTCGGAATCGAACTCGACGAGGGTAGACCCGACTGGGACCATCTCACCGACATCCCCGCTGAGCGAGGTGACGACGCCAGATACAGGGGATGGTATGGTGACAGTGGCCTTGTCGGTCATGACATCCACTATCGGATCATCCTCGGAGACCGTGTCTCCTGCCGCGACGTGCCACTGGACGACCTCGCCTTCGACCACCCCTTCGCCTATGTCGGGCAGTTTGAACACGTGCTTGCTCATGCTCAGTCCTCCTGCGTCCTACGTATCGCCGCGGCTATCCGAGCGGGTCCCGGCATGTAATCCCATTCAGTCGTGTGGGGGAACGGTGCGTCCCACCCCGTGACCCTTTGGATTGGGCTCTCCAAGCGGTAGAAGCAGCGCTCTTGCACCGATGCGGCCATCTCGGCACCGAACCCACTGGTCTTAGGCGCCTCATGAACAATTACACATCTACCGGTCTTCTCTATCGAATTGACTACTGCATCCCGGTCCCACGGCACCAGGGTCTGCAGGTCGATGAGGTCACACGAGACTCCGCTGTCCTGGATCGCCTGCTCGCTGACGTGCACCATGGCCCCCCATGCTATCACCGTGCACTCGTCACCCTCCTTGGCCAGCCGCGCCTCGCCCAGTGGCACCGTGTAGTGCGACTCGGGGACCTCGGCCTCAGCGTGACCCTCCCAGGTAGGTACGTTGTGCGGGTCGCCATAGAACGGGCCCCGGTAGCACCTCTTAGGCTCGAAGAAGATGACCGGGTCATTGCACTCCACAGCGCTGATGAGAAGCCCCTTGGCATTGTAAGGAGTGGAGCAGTACACCACTTTTAGGCCAGGAGTGTGGGTGAACTGCGACTCTGGGGACTGTGAGTGGTGATGGCCGCCCCTGATTCCCCCGCCAGCCGGGGTGCGAACCGTCACGGGTGACCAGTACTCGCCGCCTGAGCGGTGCCTGATCTTGGCCAGCTCGTTGACGATCTGGTCGTAGGCAGGGAAGATGTAGTCCGCGAACTGGATCTCGACCACGGGCCTCAGCCCGTTGATGCCCATACCGAAGGCGGTCGCGAGGATCCCCCCTTCGGAGAGCGGTGAGTCGAAGACGCGGTGAGCACCATGTTTGGCCTGCAGGCCCTCAGTTGTCCTGAAGACGCCTCCGAAGTATCCGATGTCCTCGCCGTAGACGATGACGTCATCGTCCCTCTCGAGCATTATGTCGAGGGCGCTGTTGAGCGACTGGATCATGTTCATGTTCGTCATTCTAGCCCTCCATGACCTCGTCGTGCTGTTCCTTGAGGTGCCACGGCATTTCTTCGTAGACCTCGGTGAAGATGGTGTCAGCCTCGGGGTATGGGCCGTTGGCCAGATCGCCGTGTTTGACGGCCTCCTTGTACGCGCTCATGACCTCGCCATCGATTCTCTTCTCTAACTCCGACTGCCGCTTCGCGCTCCACTCGCCAATATCGATGAGATGGTCGCGCAGCCTCTCCACCGGATCGCCGCCGGGCCATTTGGTGTACTCGTCACTAGGGCGGTAGCGACTCGGGTCGTCGCTACTACTGTGCGCACCGGTTCGATAGGTAAGGACCTCTATGTGAGTCGCCCCTAACCCTGAGGCAGCGCGCTCGCGGGCCCATTTGGTGACCGCGTAGAGAGCAAGGAAGTCGTTGCCATCCACCCTGATTGAGGCCAGTCCGTAGGGCAGCCCGCGCGAGGCGAACTCATCGCCGGCCGTGGCGAAGTTGGCGTGGGTGGAGATGGCCCATTGGTTGTTGACCACATTGAGGATGACGGGTGCCTTGAAGACGCTGGCGAAGTTGAGCGCGTAGTGGTAGTCGCCCTCGGCGCTGGCGCCATCTCCGATCCAGGTGATGGTGACCTCGTCTAGCCCCTTGTACTGGGAGGCCATGGCCACACCGACAGCCTGGCTGAACTGGGTCCCGACGGGACTCGAGACCGAGATGAAACGACCGTCCCGGTAGGAGTAGTGGACCGGCATCTGCCTGCCCTTGATGTTGTCCTCGACATTGCCGATGCAGTGGCAGATCATGCTGACCATGTCACGGCCCCTGACGAACTGAGCTCCCGGCTGCCTATAGGTCGGAAAGATCCAGTCCTGCTTCTCAAGCGCCATCGTCTGGGCTATCGCCACGCATTCCTCGCCTAACGAGCGCATGTAGAACGAGAGCTTCCCGGTCCTCTGCATCTTCATCATTCGATCGTCAAAGATCCTCAGTCTGACCATGTGCTCGAGTCCCTCGCGCAACTCGTCGGCGCTGAGCTTCGGATTCCATGCTCCTGAGGCCCTGTTGTCGTCCCCGAGGACCCTCACTAAGCCATGCGCGTGCGGCACCGTGTCGTCGGCGCTGCACTTTGTTGGGTCAGGCCGCTCAAGGTCTCCCGGCTGCCAGGGCCAGGACTCGAAGGAAGCCTCCTCGCCCGGCCTAAAGGGGGCGTCTGGGATGTTGAGCCCGGAGCGCCCCTTCTTCTTGCGCGCCATGCTACAACAACCCCCTCGCACTCGTCATGTTTGGCCTCCGAGCAGCACGGGTTCGCCGCCGCATGACTCCTCCCACAGCAGGCCCGCACGGTAGCTGGAGCGCACCAGTGGGCCACTGGCCACAGCCTCGAAACCGATCTCGCGAGCCTCCTGGTCCCAGCGTTGGAACTGGGCCGGCTCAGGAAACCTGTCAACCGGCAGGTGACGGTCGCCGGGCTGCAGGTACTGACCCAGCGTAATCATGTCCACGCCAACCTCGCGCAGCATGCGCATGGCCTGCGTGACCTCCTCGTCGGTCTCGCCTAGGCCGACCATGATGCTTGATTTTATGCGGATGTCCGGGCGCAGTCTGCGAGCCTCCCTGAGGATGTTGAGGGACTGCTCGAAGGAGGCGCGTGGATCGCGTACTACAGAGTCGAGACGAGGCACGCACTCGACGTTGTGGGCGAACACCCTCAGAGGTAGGTCCTCTAGCAGGGCTGCCAGAGCCTCAAGATTGCCATCGAGGTCGGAGCACAGCAGCTCTAGGCCGACTTCGGGGCTGCGCTGTCTGACAGCGAGGATGCAATCGCGGTAGTGGCTGGCGCCTCCGTCTGGCAGGTCATCACGGTTGACTACCGTTATGACCGCGTGACTGAGCCCCATCCTCTCGACAGCCTCGGCCAGCTCACTGGACTCTAGGGGGTTAAGCGGAGGTGGGGCCTTGACCGTGCCGACTGCGCAAAACCTGCAGCCGCGGGTGCAGACCTCACCAGCCACCATGAATGTCGCAGTCCCTCTGCTCCAGCAGTCGTGCACATTGGGGCATCGCGCCTCCACGCAAACCGTGTGAAGACCATGCTTGTGGACGTTGGATTTGGTCTCGTTGTAGCGAATCTGAGCGGTACCGGTGGGCAGTGTAGTCGCGAACCATTCTGGCAACCGCTTGCGCACGGCTCGTCGACGCTCCTGAGCACCCCCTCTGGGCACGCCCCCACAACCGCCGCCCAAAGCGGATTCGGCTCCGATGGTCGGCAGGTGCGTTGCCATCAGGTCCATCGGACGAACGCGCGCCGTTAATCATTCTCCTACGGAGAATTCCCCATGGATAGCGGATACAACGGGTAATATCGGGAGTGGTCCTCGGCAGGCCATGGCCAATGGCGTGGTGCTGGTGACTGGGGGCGCCAAGCGCATAGGCAGGGCAATCTGCCTGCGTCTGGCTGCTGACGGCTATTCACTGATCGTCCACTACCGCGGTTCCGTGGATGAGGCCGAGGGGCTGGTCGAGCACATCCGGTCCTCCGGCGGTAGCGCGCTCGCTATCCATGCAGACCTGTCCGATGCCGCTTCTGCGGCCTCACTGGTCCTGCGAGCCGGTGCAGACTCGCCTCTATGCGGCATCGTCAACAACGCCTCGGTGTTCGTCCATGATGACATAGACAGCATAGATACAGAGAGTTGGGACGCCCACATGGAGGTAAACGCCAGATCACCCATGCTGCTGATCCGAGCTCTCAACCAGCAGCTCGGCGAGGACGATAGGGCATGCGTGGTCAACGTCCTCGACCAGAAGATAGCCGAGCCCAACCCCGATCATCTCTCTTACACGGCCTCGCGCTACGCCATGCTCGGCCTGACCGACGCACTGGCACGCGGCCTCGCCCCGCGCATCCGTGTTAATGCAGTAGCGCCCGGCCACACCCTACCCAGCGACGAGCAGAGCGATGCCGGATTCGCCAGAGCGCAGTCCGAGACGCCTCTTGGGCGCGGACCATCTCCCGAAGACGTCGCAGACGCGGTCTCGTACCTGATGAGCGCCGAGGCGGTTACGGGTCAGGTGCTGTTCGTTGACTCGGGTGAGAGGTTCCTGTCTCGGGCCAGGGACGTTCTGTTTGAGACGGAGTGATAGTATGACGAGCCACAGCGAAGCACTAATCCGAATGCTCGAGACAGGTAAGGCAGCCTCCTCTCTTTTCATGGAGGGCGTCGTCAGGGAGGTCGACGTCGGAATTCACCCTCATGAGATCGGCTCACCGCAGCGAATCAGATTCGATATCCACATTATCTTGGAGAATGTCGAAACGGGGGGCGACTCGATAGACGAGGTACTCGACTACGAGTACCTAATCGCTTCCCTGGACCGAGTGCTGAGGATGGAGCGACCGGCCCTGCTCGAGACCCTCTCAACTAGGATCATCGACGAGGTCATGGCCCCAGTCGAGGTCGCCGCGGCCTCAGTTAGTGCGGCCAAGTTGGACGCCCTAGACGATGATGGTAGGCTGGGCTGCACGATTACTCGAGTCAAATGATTGGTGCAGAGGGCAGGATTCGAACCTGCGAAGCGCTAAGCACCGGAGTTTAAGTCCGGCCCCTTTGACCAACTCGGGTACCTCTGCAACCCCTCAGCGGGGCC
>CAZSPJ010000056.1:0-5055 GCA_964608795.1 uncultured Candidatus Poseidoniales archaeon
ACCGACAGCCAGTTCATGCGGCTCTCGTTCTGTGGTATCGAATGATCTACTGGCTGGTGCCACCGAGGAAGTACTCGGCAATCTCAGGGTCGGTCAGGATGTGGCTGGCGTCACCGGTGTGAACTATCTTGCCGCTCGCCATGATGTAACCGCGATCCGAGCGGGAAAGCGAGAGGCGTGCGTTCTGCTCGACTATGAGGACGGTGATGCCCTGCTCGCGCAGCGAATCTATCCTGTCGATAATCTGCTGCTGGTACAACGGCGAGAGGGCGGCTGTGGGCTCGTCCAACAGTAAAAAGCTCGGATCTGAGATTAGAGCTCGAGAGATAGCGAGCATCTGGCGCTCGCCTCCGGATAGCGAGGCTGCTAGGTCGTGCACCCTGTTGCGCAGGTCCGGGAACATCTCTAGTGCTCTCTCGATTCTCTCGTTGAGTGTCCTGGTGTCGAGAGTGTTGCCGCCCATCTGCAGGTTCTCCTCGACCGACAGGGATGGGAACACGTTGTCCACCTGCGGGACATAGGCTATCCCGTGGTTGACCAGCTGATCAGTCCTCCATCCGGAGACGTCCTTGTCTCTATACTGGATGTCTCCAGAGTAGTAGGTAGCGATTCCGAAGATGGCCTTGATAAGAGTCGATTTACCGCAGCCGTTGGGACCGATTACGGTGACGAATTCCCCTTCATCGACGTGTATATCTATGCCATGGAGGATCTGTACCGAGCCGTAGCCCCCCTCGAGGTTCTTGACATCTAGGACTCTTGTCATGTATCTTCCTCCTGTGACTCTCCTGCCGCACCCAGATAGGCCTCTATGACCTCCCTGTTGCCCCTGACCTCATCAGGCGTGCCCTGCATCAGTATCTCGCCCTCCTTCACGACGATGATGCGATCGACGCCCTGTCTGAGGATGAAATCCATGTTGTGCTCGATGATGAGGACCGAGATACCGGTCTCGTCGACGATGTTCCTTAGGTTGTTGAAGATCTTCATGGCAAGCGGTCCGGCGACACCAGCTACCGGCTCGTCGAGCAGCAAGAGATCCGGGTCGCCCATCATTGAGCGGCCAATGTCGACCAGTTTGCTCTGCCCGCCTGAGAGGTCGCTGGTCAGGTTGTGGGCCATGTGAGGGACCTCAAGTTGATCTAACACCGAGTACGCCTTGTCCAGTCGCTCCTCTTCCGCTAGGCTGCTGTCAGGCCTCAGAAGTGCCTGCAAGGAGTCTGCGAGACCCGATCCGAACTGCTTTCTCGGTGGCACCATGAGGTTCTCTATGACAGTCATCCGGCGCCACAGTCTAGTGTGCTGGAAGGTGCGGGTGAGGCCCAGCTTCTGAATCTCGTCCGGCCTCTTGTCGGAGACGTCCTGCCCGAACACCTCGACGGTTCCGGCGGTCTTGTCGAGAAGTCCACTGATGCAGTTGAAGATGGTCGACTTGCCGCATCCATTGGGTCCGATAAGACCTACGAACTCACCCTCGCCAATCTCGAAGGAGACGTCCTCGACAGCTACAAGTCCGCCGAACTCCTTGCGGAGTCCCTCAACTTTGAGCACGGGTTTCATTCGGCCTCACCTCCAGTGGGGCGGGCCGGTCTGTTTGGAACCTCGGGCAGCAGACCCTTCGGGTTGTACTTCAGAGAGAACACTATCATCAAGCCAATCAGCAGGACCTTGACGTAGGCCATATCGGCCTGGATTGCTCCGATGAAACCCTCGTCTATCGAACGCTCACCTAGGAGCATCCAGTTCGCGATGAATACTGCGGCTCCGCAAAGACCTGTTTCGACCATGCCCCATTTATTGATCAGGAGACCTATCGCCGCAATCGCAAGGAAGGTCTCTAACGGAGTGAAGTGCGGCCAGAACCAAAGCTCGCTGCCTGTTACCAGCCACTCGAAGAAGCGATCAATCATGGCAGCGGTTTCATTGAGTGGGAGATCCGATGAGCCTTGGCCCGCCACTAGGACATTGAAGACGAATTCCATGATGACGTAGATGAATGCGCCAATCACCATTCCCTTGTTGTTGGCTATGCCGCCAATCACGAATGCTGCCCAGACTAGGAATGTGGATCTCGCGGGTGCCATGAAGGACGGTTGGAAGCCCGTGAGTTTCCAAGCCCAGAGAGCGCCTGCGAAGCCTGCGATGGCCGCACCCAGTGCAAGGCTCGCCGCCTTGTGAGTCAGTACATCGTGTCCGTGGTGTTGTGCCACCTCCTCATCCTCCCTAATCGAGCGGAGGATCCGTCCCCATGGTGACTTCAGCACCGTCTCTAGGAGCCACCAAATCCCAATCAAGCTGACTATGCCTATGATGGCGAGCATCATCATGTAGGGTGCTGGCTGGCCGAGTTCCATCGAGTACCACGTTGCCTCGTACATGATCTGGCCGTCGATGACACCCCCCGTCTCATTGAGAATCTGGACGCCGTTGTATTCTCCAGTCGATCGGCCCAACAATTCCGCAGGGCTGCCTATGCCCACAATCTCTGAACAGTCCGCAGGGTCGAGTAAGGCCCCTGCTGAGTCAGTTGGCCTGTTTCTGCCGCAGAACCACCAGCCCTCGAACGGCATAGGGTAACGCGAGATGCCTATCGACGAGCCCCACGAACCTGCTCTCAGCAGAGGCTCGCCCATCAGCAGCACGCGTACGATCTCGCCGAGTGAAATTGTCACGATGGCGAAGTAGTCCATCCGGAGCCTTGCTGTAGGGTATGCCAATAACCAACCGAAAGTGGCTGACAGGAGCACCCCTGCGACGACTGCCCAGAAGATCGGCCAGTCGTAGCCGTGCAGATCCTTGGGGGCGGTCAGGATGCCCACAGTGATGGCTCCCACCCCGACGAAGAAGATGACTCCGAAGTTGACCATCCCAGTGACTCCAGTATGCAGGTTCAGAGAGAAGGCCATCAGCGAGAAGATGGAGAGGGTCAGCAGTACGTTGGAAACCTGCAATGTCTTGATGAAGCTCTGGTTCGGGGATTCTGCTACCGGTAGCCACTCAACAAAGAGCAGCAGGAACACCAGCAGGGAGATGAATGCGACCCACGAGCCGAATGGGCTCTCTCTGCCGTATGGCGCTAGACGCCTGAGTTCTCCCAAGGGGGGCTCACCCGTCCTCCAAGCGAGTAGTGCGAGGCCGG
Organism: uncultured Candidatus Poseidoniales archaeon; assembly: GCA_964608795.1. Taxonomy (GTDB): domain Archaea; phylum Thermoplasmatota; class Poseidoniia; order Poseidoniales; family Thalassarchaeaceae; genus Thalassarchaeum. Next base: position 3,140 of record CAZSPJ010000056.1, read on the forward strand.
CGACCCACAGAAGACCTAGGATTAGGAGGGCCCTTGCGAAGAATGCCGGGACCGGTCCGAATAGGGTGAATGCTACAATCAACACTGCCAGAATCCCATACTTCTGCTTCTGGTCCAAGCCAGACTGGAGTTCGTCAATTGAGCTATACAGCGCGGTGTGGAACGAATCGAGCGGAGCCCGGGCCGAACCAAGGGCCTGTGTCATGGCTACCGAGCCAGAGTTCCTAGACTGGGTTATCGGGGCAGTCAAGCTGGCGATGAAGTCGGTCAGCGGCTCCAAGGCGTCATCGTCTCTGTCCTTGAACAGATAGAAGCCCTCGACCACGGCAATCAACCAGATTAGAATCGGTACAGCCGGCCAGATGACATCACCTAGGTCCACCAGAGTGTTGACGAGTCCGAGTTCGGTGTTCATCAAGTCCAGCCACGAGTTGTTCAAATCGACGAGTGCATCTGCGAGCCACTGTTCTACAGCGGCGGCGTCTAAGTCACTGGGCGGGCTGCTCTGGACATCTGATCCTGTGAACGGTGAGTCGGCGAGGACGAATTCGCCCTCAGAACGGCCAGTTACCATCTCGAAGTTGGTTGCATGTAAACCAGAGTCCTGGCAGTCATCTGAGCAGGACCCATCGGCGAACGAGTTTCCGGCTATGAAGCGGGTGATTCTGCTGAACACATAGGCCCCGATGGTCACGATCATCATCGATTCGCCTCTGGCGTTCTTCCTCTGCTGGAAGTTATGCGCCCCCAATGCGCCCAAGGGAGATATGGCGAGAATCGCCCCCAACTGTTTGGATGGTTTCTCCTCAGCCCGTTTGCGTAACCTGTCGACTTTCCATTTCTCCCAAGCCGACCCAATGCCCTCTGGCATAATCATGAGTATTGCTACAAGGAAGACGTAGGGCATAACGCCGTCTAGAGCAGTATAGTTGGAACGTCCTAGAGGTAGCCCTATTCCAATCAGCACAGGTGAGGAGAGGGCTCTGACGAACCCGACAATCAGTGAACCGACTATGGCGCCGGGAATCGAGCCGATGGTTCCTAGGACGATTACTGCAAAGGAGGGCAGTAGGAGCGTGAAGGCGGTCTCCGGGGTGAACCTGAGAGTCATTGCGAATATGGCTCCTCCCATGCCTGAGATTCCCGCTGATAGGAACGCGCTTGTTAGTTGGATGCGCTCGACGTTGATTCCGCTGCTGGCCGCTAGGTCAGGATTGTCGGCTACTGCCCTCATCCTGCGTCCGAGGCGAGTCTTCCTGAGCAGGATAAGCAGGAGGATGACGGAGGTGAAGACCAGAACAGGAATCGCGCCCTTGTAGTATGCGTAGCCGGTCGTGGCCTCGGTCAGGCAGTCGTTTGCTGCATTGTAGAAATCGAAGAGTGGTGTGCTGGTTTCACTCACCTGCGCCTCTAGGGCCCCATCGCCGTCGATATCAGTGCACTCTCCTATGGTGGGGCCGTGGGTGTAAGTATCGCCATCTTCGAGATCCCTGACGCCTAAGTTGAGTCGTAGCTTCTGGGTTGGTATGTCCCACCTCAGAGATGGGACTCTCCAATCAGCATCCGGCTCGAACATCTTCTTGCCGGCGCCGAAGCGGAGGTAGGTGATGGCCCTCAGAGCCAGAGCCACCCCCAGGGATGCGATCATCATCACCTGGGGGGATGCTTCCTTCTTCCGGAAGCCGCGATAAACGAGCCTGTCGATGATGATACCAGCGAGACCAGTGAGAACGAACGCTGCGACTAGCGTCCAGAGGAGGACAGACCATGCCAGAGTGCCGTCAAGGGGAGCGTCGTACATCGGGAAGAAGTAGTCCGACCAGACCATGACCATCGAGAGGTACATGCCGAGCATGAAGAACTCACTCTGGGCGAAGTTGCCGTAGCGCTGGACCTTGTAAGTGAGAGTGAGGCCG
>CAZSPJ010000057.1:0-4986 GCA_964608795.1 uncultured Candidatus Poseidoniales archaeon
CTTTCTGGAAGATGATTCCGGCCATCATGTGCGGCAACACATGTGTGTGGAAGTCACCGCAGGACTCGCCCCTGCTCTCGTTCATGCTTACGCGGATTATGCACGAGGCTGGACTTCCAGACGGAGTCATCAATCTCGTCCACGGTAAGGGCAGTGGGGCGGGTCAGCTCCTCGTCGACGCGGTCGACGAGGGACTGATCAACAAGATCAGCTTCACCGGCTCGACCGCGGTCGGCAAGATGATTGGTGAGATTTGTGGGCGTAACCTAGTCTCGTGCTCGCTTGAACTGGGCGGCAAGAACCCGCTCGTGGTGATGCCATCGGCCAACCTCGACAACGCCGTCGAAGGGGCCTACTGGGCCGGCTTCGGGACCGCCGGCCAACGCTGCACGAGCCTAGGCAATCTAATCATTCACGAGGACGTCTACGACGAGTTCATGTCGAGGTTCATGGCCAAGGTCGAGTCCACTAAGATAGGCGACTCGATGCGGCACGACGACGTGCTGTACGGCTCGATGCTCTCCGATAGGTACGCCGACGACTTCCTGAGAGACCTCGGGATGTGCGAGTCGAGCGGAGCCACCAAACTCTGGGGCGAAGGCAGGATTACGAACGACAACAAGCCCGCCAACTTCCTCGGCGACGCCTCGGAGGGCGCCTACATGTGGCCTCATGTCTACGCTGACGTCACCGAGGACATGGAGTGCTTCCACGAGGAGATTTTCGGACCCGCGGTCACCGTCGTCAAGGCGAGGGACTTCGGCCACGCCCTCCACCTCGCCAACGCCTCCCCCTACGGGCTGTCGAGCGCCTGCTACACCAACGACCGGCTCGAGGCATACCGCTTCAAGAGCGGTATCAAGGCCGGCATGACCGGTATCAACAACTCCACCACTGGGGCTGAGGCTCACCTGCCGTTCGGCGGTGTCAAGGGCAGCGGCAACGGCACCCGCGAGTCGGGGATCTGGGTCATCGAGGCCTACTCGTACTGGCACGCCGTCAACGACGAGCTCTCCGGCAAGTTGCAACTGGCCCAGATGGACGTCGACGAGGTCCACCTCGAGGAAGCCGCCGCCGACTACGCGGGTCTTGCTTAGAGCATAGGCTCGCCGCACTCTGGACAGGGCAGCCCGGGCAACCACGCACCAGGCATGTGCCCGCAGTTGAGGCAAATCGATGTCTCGATGTCCCCTCCGACCATGTCTGACGATTGGGGCTGTGCCCCTTGAACCTTACACTGGCTATTGAGTCCCATAGGGACTCATGCAATCCCTTATGGGGCTAGGACTACGCGATGCGGGCATCAGGGATGGACATGAGTGAGGGCATCAAACTCCCACTCCCGATGAAGAAGGGGTTCGGCGCCACCGACCGAGTCGATGACTGGTGGAAGGGTCCGACGGCGATGGCCGCCTACCTCGGGATCATGATTGTGTATGCCACATGGCGCGGCTTCATGGAGGCCGACTTCTGGATCTTCGAGGAGTTCGGCAGGAGCGCGGGTACCCAGACCATGGCCATCGAGAGCGAGGGCAGCCACGTCCTCAGCCCACTATTCAGCCCTCTAGTCTTACCAGGTGAGAATCAGCTCGGCTCAATGGTCCCAATGGCTCTGGCTTGGATGTCACCGGCGATGTTCATCCTGATTTTCCCCGCCGGCTTCAGGGGCACGTGCTACTACTACCGCAAGGCGTACTACCGCGCCTTCATGCAGCAGCCCACCGGATGCGCGGTCTCCAAGCCATGGAACGAGTACAGCGGTGAGACCGGTTTGCTTATTGTTCAGAACCTGCATCGCTACTTCCTGTATGCTGCACTAGCCTACCTCCCAATCCTGTCTTACGACGTCTGGTTGTCAGTCAACTTCCATGACCCCGTGAGCCACGCTCACTCCTACGGTGTCTCGGTGGGCTCCCTAGTGCTGGCTGTCAACGTTATCGCCCTAGGCGGCTACACATTCGGATGCCATGCCTTCCGACACCTAGTCGGAGGGGGGGCTGATCTCTGGACGAGGGGTTCTAGGTCCACGCTGAGGTATCAGATGTGGAGACTGTCAACCTGGTTCAACGAGCACCACAAGGATTGGGCTCTCTACTCACTGTTCATCGTCATGTTTGCTGACTTCTACATCTACGCCTGCACAATGGGTTGGTGGACCGAAGTCATCCTGTGGGGTGGTGTGTGATGGAGGATGTCGTGATGCACGAGCACGATGTCGTCGTCATCGGCGCGGGCGGTGCCGGACTGCGCGCCGCCATCGAAGCCAGCGCAGCTGGGGTCAGCGTCGCTATGATCTGCAAGTCGATGCTGGGCAAGGCTCACACCGTGATGGCCGAGGGCGGCGCCGCCGCCGCTCTCGCCAACAAGGACCACCGGGACTCATGGCAGACCCACTTCCGTGACACCATGAAGGGGGGCAAGTACCTCGGAGACTGGCGGATGGCGCAGATCCATGCCCAGCAGGCGCCTGACAGAATCCGTGAGCTCGAGCAGTGGGGTGCCGTCTTCGATCGGACACCGAAGGGACTGACCAGCCAGCGCAACTTCGGAGGTCACACTTACCCGAGACTGGCCCACATCGGTGATGCCACCGGTCTCGAGCTCATTCGCACCCTGCAGCAGAAGGGAGTTCACATGGGCATGGACGTGTTCATGGAATTCACCGTGCGCAGGCTGTTCGAGACCGACGGACGCATCTCCGGATGCTTCGCCTACGACCGCAATGACGGCTCGCTGCATGTCTTCAAGGCCAAGACGATAGTGTTGGCCACAGGGGGCATCACTCGCTGCTGGGAGGTCTGCTCGGGCTCATGGGAGTACACTGGCGAAGGCCATGCCCTCGCCTACTGGGCAGGAGCCCAGATGGGCGACATGGAGTTCGTCCAGTTCCATCCAACCGGGATGATCTGGCCACCCTCGGTGAAGGGTATCCTTGTCACTGAGGGAGTGCGAGGGGAGGGAGGGACGCTGCGCAACTCAGAGGGTAATCGCTTCATGTTCGACTACGTCCCTGAGATGTACGCTGACGAATTCGCCGACACCGAAGAGGAGGCGCTCGAATGGGTCAACGAGGTCATTTCGGGCAAGCTCGCAACCAAGCGACGCCCGCCAGAGTTGCTGACTCGCGATGTGGTCGCCAAGGCGATCAACAGCGAGCGAGCGGCGGGCAGGGCCTCAGAGCACGGAGGCGCCTACCTGGACATCTCGTGGAGGGACGAGGATGAAGTCAAGAAGAAGCTCCCCGGGATGTACCACCAGTTCAAGGAACTCGCTGCTGTGGACATCACCAAGCAGCCGATGGAGGTCGGCCCGACCGCTCACTATGTGATGGGGGGGGTCAAGGTCGACCCTTACACCCAAGAAACTTCGGTGCCGGGACTGTACGCAGCCGGTGAGGTTGCGACGGGGCTGCACGGTGCCAACCGTCTCGGCGGCAACTCCCTGTCAGACCTGATCGTGTTCGGCAAGATAGCCGGTGTGCAGGCCGCCGAGGCGGCCAAGCAGATGAGCTACTTCGCCGGCATAGACCAATCCGAGGTCGACGAGGTCGTATCTGAGACGCTCGCCCCACTGAGTCGCAACGAGGGGGAGAACCCGGCGAAGGTGGTGAGTGATCTACGCGAGATGATGCAGAACAAGGCCGGAATCATCAGGACGAGGGGGCTACTGCTCGAGGCGCTGGCCGACCTCGACAAGCTAGAGGGGCGCTCTGCCGCCACCTCTCCGGGTGGCGGGAGGACATACAACCCCGGCTGGCACCAAGCCCTTGAGCTCAGTGCGATGGTCGATGTCAGTCGGATGTGCGCACTGGCAGCGCTCAGGCGGGAGGAGAGCCGCGGTGCACACACTAGGGACGATTTCCCCGAGACTGACCACTCGCACTGGGGCAAGGTGACCAGTGTCATCTCGATGAGTGATGACGGCTCTATGGACATCAGCTACGCCTCCTACCCGAAGATCCCGGATGACCTGAAGTCGCTGCTGGACGCAGATGACCTGCACGAGGAGGCGTCGTGATGGGCGATGTGACATTCAGGGTTTTCAGGGGCGAGCCCGACGGCGACGGCGAACCGTTCGGTCGAATGATCGACTACACCGTCGAGCTCGACGAGGGGATGGTGGTCCTCGATGTCATCCACAGGATTCAGGCTGAGCAGGCCCCTGACCTGTCGTGCCGCTGGAACTGCAAGGCCGGGAAGTGTGGCTCGTGCAGTGCTGAGGTCAACGGCAAGCCGAAGCTGATGTGCATGACTAGGATGGAGGACATCCTAGATGAGACTCCTGAAGGCGAGCCGGTGCTGGTCAAGCCGATGCAGGCATTCCCTCTGACCAAGGATCTCGTGACTGACACATCATGGGCCTATGACACGGACCGCAGAATCGCTCCGATCAGTGGTCCCGAGGAGCCTGATTGGGAGTTCCACCAGCAGGAGGCCGACCGACTGCAGGAGTTTCGCTCGTGCATCGAGTGCATGCTCTGCGTCAATACCTGCCACGTACTTCGCGAACATCAGAAGTTCGACGAGTTCGCCGGTCCCCGCTTCTTCGTCCGGCTGGCTGGCCTCGAGATGCACCCGTTGGACACCGAGAGCCGTATACCCGAAATCAAGGATGACTTCGGTATCGGCTACTGCAACATCACGAAGTGCTGCACTGAGGTGTGTCCCGCGGGGATCAACATTACCGACAACGCGATCATCCCTCTCAAAGAGAGAGTGGTGACCGAGTTCTACGACCCATTGGCCATGCTGGCGCGCAGACTCCGTTCCAACTGAGTCCACAGGGTCGCTCAGGAGGAGAGGCTCCGCTCTCCACAGGGGGGTAAAATTCGTACCGGCGATCAAGAGAGTTCACAAGGCGCCTAGAGGCGCTTTGTTCCACTCTTCTTGACGTTCGCCTTCTTGATCATAGCAGGTAGCCACTTTGGCCCGTTCTTGGGCTTCTTCACCATCTCAGTCCAGCCGCTGAAGCAGTGGACCTTGTTGG
>CAZSPJ010000058.1:0-4975 GCA_964608795.1 uncultured Candidatus Poseidoniales archaeon
AGAGCCACGTCCTCGCGGCCGTGGCGGGCCCACAGACGACTCACTAGGCGCAGCAGCACGCTCTGGTCTTCACCAGCGCTGGTCAGCAGCCACGAAGCGATGCGACGCAACAACTCGTCAGGAGTCCCGAGGTGGAAGGAGTAGCCCGCCGACTCGCCTAACCTGTCGGTGCTTGACTTCATGATTAGCGCCGGCACTCCAATTGGGTAGGCCTCGCGCACCACTCCAGTCAGCCGCCGATCGGAGCGATGCACCCTCTGTGGCTGTTGCTCGAGGAAATCGTCGAGCACCTCGTCGTGAGCCATGTCCACCTCAGATCTGGAAGCCGAGTCTGTCGAAGATGCCGCTGATGCGCTCCATGGTATCGTCCAATCGCATCCGGAAGTCCTGCAGGACGTTCCTGTGGATAGTCTCCTCGAGCTGCCGGTCGAGGCTGCGGGTTATCGCCCGGTGCTCGGCGTCGCTGATCGAGAAGGCGCGGCGGAGGTAGGCCACCAGAGTAAGCTCGTCGTCCGAGCGGTCGGTGTGGATCAGGACCGCCTCGAGCACCTGCTCGTAGACCAACCTCATCTCCAACTCACTAATCTGCCTGCCCGCACCAGGGCCCGTACCCCTGACTACGGCATCGTACACCTGCTTGGGCTCCTCCTCTTCCAGCCTCAGCGCGTGAGCCAGCTTGACCAGCAGCCGCTTCTCACCGTTCGAGAGCTGACCGTCACGAAGCGCTATCCTTGTTGCTCCGTGGAAAACCGCCCTGCAGTCGCTCAGGCCCGCTTCCATGACCCACGATTGGAGGCGTGTCCCTTAATGGCTCGCGCAGACCATTCAACCGATAATCACCCACGCCACCTATAGGAGCGTTCATGAAGGGCCCGTTGGTCGCACGGATTGCAGGAACTCTGCCACACTCGCGGGCGCTTTGTGCCCATCCACCGAACCGCCAATTGGCGAAAACCGGGAGCGAGGCCCCGAAAGTGGGGCCGAGAGCCTAAGGAGAAATGAAAATGACAAATGAAGGAAAATACGTGATACACGCGACCATCCGCACTGACGGAACGGTTGCGCGCAAGGACGTCGTGGGAGCGATCTTCGGCCAGACCGAAGGCCTCCTCGGCGAGGAGCTGCAACTCAGGAAGCTGCAGCGAACCGGGCGCATAGGCCACGTCGACGTTATCCTTCACCAGAATAAGGGCAAGGTGAACGGGGAGATACAACTCTCCTCGTCCATTGACCAAGTCAGCACCGCCGTGATTGGCGCCGCGCTCGAGACGATCGATAGGATCGGTCCGTGCAAGGCGATAATCAAGGTCAAGAAGATCGAGAACATAACCTCGGTCAAGAAGGACACGGTTATCGACAGAGCCAAGGAGCTCCTACTCGATATCGTGAACTCCGGTGCCGACGAGTCGAAGAACATCCTCGACGAGGTCCGTTCAGTCCTGAATCTGGGGAAGGAAGCCGACTACAAGGGAATGACAGCTGGTCCGAACGTGACCAAGTCTGAGGCGATAATCATCGTCGAGGGCCGCAACGACGTTCGCAACTTGCTGAAGTACGACATCAAGAACGCCATAGCCACGATGGGTTCAGGCATCATGCCAGAACTAGTCGAGCTCGCCAAGTCGAAAAAGACGGTGACCGCGTTCCTCGATGGCGACCGCGGCGGCAAGCTGCTACTCATGGAGCTGCAAGGCGAAATGGGCAAGTCACTGACGCACGTCGCGTTCGCGCCCACCAGCCGAGAGGTCGAGCACCTCGAGATGAAGGTCGTGACCAAGGCGCTGTCCCAGAAGGAGACGGCCGGCAAGGTAGTCGCCCGCATCAAGACTGAGATTAACAGGGACGATGACCGCGCGGTCGGACGGGGCCAAGAGGCTCTCGCCGCACCCGATGAGGTCAAGGCCTGGGCAGGGATGCTCGATGGACTACCTCAGAATCAAGCAGTAATCGTCCAGGAGGACGGCTCTGGTTCCGAGCCCATAGGTGCCCGTGGCCTAGAGACCGCTCTGTCTGATTCGACCGGCGCCCAAGGACTGGTGTTCGCCGGTAAAGTGACCGCCCGCATCTTTGACCTCGCTTCCGGCGCAGGTATTGAGAACGTGCTGGGTAGATCCGTCGGCAAAGTCACCCGCAAGTCCGGTGTGCAAGCGTACGCGGCCGACGACCTCTGATTCGCTCAACAGCGAATCCTCCGGCGGGACATAGTCCCGCCTACAATGGCTGCGACAGCCTTGTCATCCGCAGAAGCCATCAAAAGTCGTGCAGGTCCGCTGAGGCCGAATGGAAGACTCAACGTTGGGCGTACTGGCACTGTACGCTCTGCTGGGCCTAGCCCTGCTGACCCTCTGGTTTAGGCACCAGGCAGTACTGCGTCAGAGGGAGAGGATGAGGGATAAGATGGGGGCCCTGCAGGGCGACCTCTCAGACACCTCACAACGCCTCGACCTGCTGTCGAGAGGCGTTGACACCGTACTCAGCGAGACCCCTGGGATGCAGGGTCTGCTGGAAGCCCACAAGTCCCTCGAGTCAGCCGAGACACTGCTGTTCGAACAGGATGTAAACGTCAGTTCCAGCGAATCTGTCGCGATAGCGAGCCACGCAGCCAAGACCATTCTGGTGCACTACCCCGGCCTCGCTGATGAGGACGGCCACAAGGAGGTCGTTCCCGGGCTGCTCCCACTGGTCGAGCGACTGGATGCGATACTCAACGAAGCCGAGATGCAGTCCGAGGATCTCGAACTCACCGGAGACCAGCATAGGAGGCTCGGAGAGCTGTTCCACGGCATCGACCGGACGATTCGGGCATCGGACTTCTACAGACGCGCCCACAGTCTTAGCGCCGAGGACGCCGATGCACTGCACTCACTCGCCGCGATTCATCGCGAGGACGGCGAGATGGAAGCCCTCGACCGCAATCTGGAGAGGCTCCTCGCGATTGACCCGGACGACGTCGCCGTGCTCAAGGAACAAGCTCTGATGCTCTCTGGCTCCGACGAGGAGAGGGTCACCCGCAACCATCGCAGACTGGAGGCACTCGGAATCGAGTTCGATATATCTCTGGCGACCACAGAGCTCTCCGACATCGTCGAGAGGGCGAGGGAGGTCAACAGGGACGTTGATCCGAAGACGACCGAGCCCGAGACATCCTCAGGATGGCTCGAGCGCGCCGCCAAACTTCTCATGATAGGAGAGATCGCAGTCGCCCTCGAGTCGGTCGAGAAAGCCCTTGAGGTAAATCCTGACAACGGCGAGGCATGGATGCTGCACGCCAAGTTGCTGTCGGCTGACGAGGAGAGGACGAAGGAGGCTCTGCAGAGTATACGACGGGCCACCGCTCTGGGCCAGTACGGAACCATCCTAGAGTCGGAGGTATTCGAGAACGACGGCAAGCTCGACGCGGCGAGAGCCGTGCTCGAAGAAAGACTCGAGACCAATCCTGAGGACTCCGAGGCCAGAGCCCGTCTCAGTCTGGTGTTGCTCCGGGCTGGGGCCTACGAGTGGTCGCGCAAGGTTCTCGACGAGGCTCCACCCGGATCATGGGAGAGCGCCCCGTTGCATGTCATGGACGGCAGGCTCCACCTGCTGACCAGCGAGGGCCACCGCGACAGCACCGGGCGACACGACCATCTGGTACTGCTCGACGCGATGGTCGCGTTCGATGCCGCCATAGACCACGACAGGGAGTCAGGATTGGCCTGGCTGGGCCGAGCTAGGGCCCTGCGCTACCAGAACGCTCCGAACGAGGCCGAGGTCGCCCTGACACGCGCCCGGCGATTGATTCCCGAACACCCTTCGATACCCCTTGAGGAGGCCCAGTTGTGCCTCGATCTCGGGCGTCTCGAGCAGGCCGACGCTCTGGTGTCCGAGGCCGCCACACAACTGAACGATCACTCGACGATACCTTTCGTCAGGGGTATGATAGCCGCACGCCAGAACAGGCTCACCGAAGCGATCTCTCTGTTCAGCAAGGTGCTCGCCAGCGAGCCTGACCATGTCCGCGCCCGACTCAACAGGTGCTCAGCCTCGTTGCTGAAGGGGGATTTAGCCGCGGCCCTCGACGACGCCGACCATCTAGTGACTAACCAGCCCGGACTCGACATGGCGCGCCTGCGTCGCTCCGAGGTCCTGATGAACCACGGTGACTGGGACGAGGCCGAGGCCGAGCTGCGCAGATTGCTTGAGAACAGGCCCGAGCACACCATGGCTCTAGTCCACCTCGGGACCTGCCTGATCGCAAGAGGCAGGGCCGAGCAGGCGGAGAAGCCCCTCAACACAGCTCTACAGATCGACACCACGCATTCCGACGCGTGGTACCAGCGCGGGCTCCTGTACCTCGACTTCGGGCGCCACGAAGACGCCATGCACGACTTCGAGAACGCTGCCGAGCACGACGAGCACCACATCGACGCGAGACTCAGGATAGCCACCTTGCTGCACGAGGCCGAGGACAGCAAGGGGGCAGCAGCAGCCTGGAGAAGGGTCCTCGACGTTGACCCCGAGCACCGGCTGGCGAGGCGCAGGCTGGAGGAGTGCAGGGACGGGGCGGGCCCGCCTAAGCCCAATCCTCAGGCAGAGGGTTGAACTGCCTTCCACCACCTTCGGACCATATGACGAACCCTCAGGGAATCGAACCGGGTGACTCCGCGCCCGACTTTCATCTGCCCAACGCCAATCTCTCCACAGGCAACGAGACGATGTCGCTGAGCGATGTCATCGGGCCGAAAGGAGCCGTCATCGTGTTCACCTGCAATCACTGTCCGTACGTGGTCGGCTCCGAGCCGCGCATCGAGGCGATGGCCGCGAGGGCGTTCTCAGAAGGACTCGGCTTCGCTGGAATCAACTCCAACGACCCCGTGAACTACGAGTCGGACTCATGGCAGAACATGGTCAAGCGGGCCGGCCGTGGAATGAGCTACTCCTACTTGCATGACGACAGCCAAGACACTGCGCGCGCGTACGGGGCCGAGAGAACTCC
>CAZSPJ010000059.1:0-4864 GCA_964608795.1 uncultured Candidatus Poseidoniales archaeon
CTCTTCGGAGTGCCCTGGGTGTCCTCAAGGGCCTTCTCTATCTCCTTGCGCCGGCTCTGGGGGATTTGGTTGGCGACCTTCAGTGGCTGCGAGCGTCTTCGCTTGGGTCTCGGCGCTGCTCCTTCAGTGGAGCCGTCGTCCTTTGAACCCGAATCCACGTCTGGCACCATTTCACGGAAAAGGTGCCTCGATTAAGGGCATGTGTCGGCCCGACTCTAGGAATTTTCAATTCCTAGTGCGTCCTCAGCAAGCCGTATGCGGCAGAGGGGTCCGTCGGTTCAGGAGGAGCACGCCCCGAGCAGCATCTGTTTTGGCTGCGGGCCAGCCAACGAGAACGGCCTGAGAATCCGCTCATTCCGCAGTGAGCACGGACTGGAGATGGAATTCTCACCCAAAGACGAGCATCAGGCCTTCCCCGGCATGATCAATGGCGGGATAATCGGGACACTGCTAGACTGTCACGGCAACTGGACGGCGGCGATTGCCCTGATGGACCAATCCGGCGAATCCGAGCCGCCCTGCACCGTGACTGCATCTTACTCAATCAAGCTCAGGAGACCCACTCCGTACGGGGTCGCTCTACAGGTCAGCTCGGAGGTCGAAGAAATCGGAGAGGGGCGAGCGAGGGTGCGGATGAGTTTGCGAGCAGATGACGAGGTCTGTGCCACCGGGGAAGGGCTCTTCGTCGCCGTAAAAGAGGGTCATCCCGCCTTCCACCGCTGGAATTAGGCCTTACTCCTCGGCATCCTTTAGAACGGCCGAATCGAAGACGTGTCGTGACCCAATCGGCAGGACCTCCCTCACGCAGGCTCGAGGACCTCGGGCTGGACGGTAGGCTAGTATCGATGCTGCGCGATGACTGGGGGATTGAGGAGCTGTTTCCGCCTCAGGCGGAGGCCTTGCCGCACGCCCTGTCAGGACGTAACGTGATGCTCACCATTCCGACCGCCAGCGGCAAGTCGCTGGTAGCCCATCTGGCCATCGTCCACCGACTGACCAACGACCTCGAAGGGGCTCGCGCTCTGTATGTGGTACCGCTGAAGGCGCTGGCTACGGAGAAGGTTGCCGAACTGAGGGAGATCGCCTCCGCTGTCGGCCTCCGCGTCGGGCTCGCCATCGGTGACAGGGGAGGCGAGACCGGGATGATTGAGGAGGCCGATATCCTCGTTTGCACCAGCGAGAAGTTGGATTCGCTTCTGCGGACACGCTCCGACCTGATGGACAGGGTCGGCATCGTCGTCAGCGACGAATTCCACCTGCTGCACGACCCGGGCCGTGGCCCGACTCTCGAGGTCCTTCTATCTCGCATCCGACACAAGAGACCCGATGCCCAGATCATCGCGCTCTCCGCCACCGTCGGAAACGCCGCGGAGATGGCAGAGTGGCTTGACTCCGAGCTGATCGTATCCGACTGGCGCCCCGTCACTCTGCGCTACGGTACCATGACAGGGCTAGACGCTAGGGTACACCGAGTAGATGGATCGGGCGACGAGGAGCCGCCCGAGCCACGCTTACTGGAAGGCAGGACCACGCGCCCACTGCAGGCGATTCTGCAGGATACTGTCCGAAACGGCGGGCAACTCCTCGTCTTCGTGTCCTCTCGCGCCTCCGCCCAGAAGGAGGCACGCGAACTTGCCAAGCACATCCGGCGGATGCTGGTCGCGGGGAACTCGGACATCGATGCGGGGGTCGCCGAGAAATGGGAGGGAATCGCTGACAAACTCATCGGAAGCGGTGACTCCTCTGCCATGGTGAACTCGTTGGAGACATCGCTCGGAGGCGGGGTGGCCTTCCACCACGCGGGTCTAACCAGCAGGCACCGCAGAATCGTCGAAGACTCATTCAGAAGCGGTGATCTGCTCTGCGTGGTCGCCACCCCAACGCTCGCACAGGGAGTCAATCTGCCCGCGAGAACAGTGGTCGTCAGGGACTACAGGCGGTGGAGCACTGCAGCGGGCATGACCATGCCCCTTCCCGTCCTTGAGGTCTTACAGATGATGGGCAGGGCGGGCCGCCCCAAGTACGACGATGTGGGGGAGGCGTGGTTGCTGGCCAAGGGCCGTGACGAGGAGTCGCATCTGGTGGATTTGTACCTGCACGGCGAACCTGAAGAAGTGACTTCGAAACTCGCCAATCCGAACGCCTTGAGGGCGGAGGAGGACCCTGCTCTGCTCACTCACGTCCTATCCATGGTCGCTACTGGAGGCACTGGTGACAGGGACGCCCTCGGGAGATTCTTCTCGAAGACGTTCCTCGCAACCCAACTAGACTCGGAGTCTCTAGCCGCTAGGATAGACGACGTAGTCAGCTGGCTCGCAGCGAACGGGATGATTGACAGGCTCGGTGAGTCTGACAAGGTCAAGGCGAGGATTCTCAAAGAGCCATCTGTCGAGCAACCAGAGGAGTGGGAGGACGAGCTTCCATCATGGGTCGGCTCGGCCTCCGAGGTGACTGGTCTGGATGTCGCCTCCGAGCCAATCAGGAGGTATGGTGAGAGTCCCCGTCGTGGCCCCGCCATCTTCGGCTTCCGCAAGGCCAGCATGCATGACTCGTACGAGACCGACCCTCCTGAGTCTCCTTCGATGACATACAGCGCCACACCACTCGGCGAGAGAGTCGCGCAGCTGTACCTCAACCCGATTTCCGGACGCATCATACGCGATGGGCTGGGCAGGGCAATGGCCACTCTCACAGGGGAGGACGATTACGGACAGGTCTCTCCTCTAAGCCTCCTGCATCTGGTCTCGTGCACTCCTGACTTCCTGCCACTGTGGCCGAGGAAAGGCGACTACGACGCCATCCAAGCCGCTTTGCATGGTCATGAGAGGGAGTTCCTCGCCGAGGCGGTGGACCTCGATGAGGAGCGCCGGATGAAGGGGGTCCTCGTCCTCCAGTCTTGGACCGAGGAGGTCCGCGTGGAGAGTGTAGAGCGTGACTGGGGGGTCCAACCAGGGGATCTGCGAGGGCGTGTTGAGTTGGCCGAGTGGCTGCTCTACGCGACTAGGAGGATACTAGCCGAAGACGAGGAGCTCACTTCGATGGACAAGAACGCTCACCGCACCCTAGTGTCGGCAGTCGATGAGATTCACCGCAGGGTGCGGTATGGATGCAAGGCGGACCTGCTCGGCCTAGTGGCCCTGCGCGGAGTCGGCAGGGCCAGAGCGAGGCAGATGGTGGACCTGCTGGGCGTCTCCAACGCTGCTGATGTGGCTGCTCTTACCGAACGGGACATGCAGAAACTGTCCGATCTGCGTGGATGGAGTCCCCAATTGGTGGATGGTCTGGTCGCAACGGCTGGTCGCGCTGTCAGAAGCAGATCGCGATAGAGACCCTTCTTCAACGGGAGGCCATCGCAGCGCATGGACGAATCCTCGTCGATGCCATGGTTCCCTGCTTGGGGCATCAGCTTCGCTGAGCCGGTGGTCGAACCTAGTGAGGTGGTCGCATTGTTCAGCGAGTGGAGACCCAGCGAGAGATGGCTGCTACTGGCCTACGATGCTGCTTGCAGCGAGGTCCGGCTATGGACGGCTTGGGCCACCCTACGGCGGTTGGAGGAGTCTGATCGCATGGTGGCTAGGACCTGTGATGCCGAGTTCCTGAGGCTGATCTCAGGCACGCATCAACTCAGTTCCGCCTTCGAGCGCGCCGGCATCAGCACAGGTGACCGGTCGGCTTGGATAGTCCACCTGCCGGAAATAGCCGTTGGAGAGGAATTCGGCCGGATGGAAATTCCACGCACTATCTATCTGGACAACGAGCTCGATGCGACTAGGCTGATGGAGCACCTTGGAGCAGGGCTGCTCGCCCGCAGGCCGGTTCCAAGCGAAGCAGGATTGATGAGACTAGGTGCCATCGAGAGCGGGGAATCCATCGAGGCGGCAAAGCGAGAGGATGCCTTCCTGCTCCACACCGCGCTAGCCGACATTTAGGCAATTGACCCCTCTGGGGTCAAACTCATAGGCGAGATGCTTGAGGGGGCCTCGGGGAAAATGGCGAAATTCCACGGCTTCAGGCACTGTGTCACCTGCAAGGTGAACTGCACCCCCGGAAACTTCGTGGACTTCAAGAGCAAGAGATATTGCACTGCCTGCTGGATAGAGAATAACAACCCCGAGCACCCTGAGTTGGAGCAGATCAGGCAGCAAGTCATCGACTCGGCCGAAGAGTGGAAGTGCGCCAAGTGGAGTCGCGAGGAGGGGCCCCTGCCTGATGGCCCCAGACCGGCTCGCCGGTGAGGTGGGAGTTTGAGTTCTGGCTTCATCACTGAGGATTTCGATGCTGCTCAGTGGGAGAACATCGAACCCTACGCCGACGACCTGCTGAATCGCGAGCTGAACTGCTCCGGCTGCCTCGAGACCCTAATCAAGGACAGTTCGACCCTCGCCGAGCACGTCTCGGAGGCCGGGACACTGCTGAGCATCGCGATGACCTGCGACACCGAGAGTGAGGTCAAGCGGCATGCCTACCTAGACTTCATCGAGAACGTACAACCTAGGCTGTCTGAGTTCGCCGACGCCTTCAACCGCAGGCTCGCCGAGCATCCTGCAGTCAGCGACCTGCCGCCTCGCTACGACTTGATGATCAAGTGCATCCGCACCGACATCACGATCTTCCGGGAGGAGAACATACCCCTGCAGGTAGAGGAGGCGAAGCTGGAGACGGAGCACAGTACCATCACAGGGGCGATGACAGTGGAGTTCGAGGGCGAGGAGAAGACCTTGCCTCAGATGGCCATCTACCTCGAGAGCATCGACCGCGACCTCAGGGAGGCGGCTTGGAGGGCGGTCGTGGAGAGGATGAGTCGGGACACAGAGAGGCTGTCCGAGATCTACGACGAACAAATACGAATCCGGCACCGAATCGC
>CAZSPJ010000060.1:0-4853 GCA_964608795.1 uncultured Candidatus Poseidoniales archaeon
TCTCGGGGAAAACACTCCAACCACCTCCTCATACAAGCCCCGTACAGAGTGTCACAGCTCAAACGCTGGTCGCGCCACGCTGAGGCGAAGTCGGACCAGTCAGCATCGTTCTGCTTGTCCTCTTCGGTATCGAGCACCATCCCCCAATGACTGATCGTGCGACTTACAGGCTCCCTCAAGCAGACCACGAAACGCGCTTCCGGCCAATGCTTGGCAACCCTGTTCGGAGCAACCGGGCAGGCGAGTGCGTGCACCGAACAATCCATCTTCACCCCATCTCCTTTGAAGCAACCTGCATATCTCTCCCAATCCGGCTCACGAGCATCTCTACCAAAGGTCCCCTTGTGGGTCGCAATCTCGTTCGGCTCCTTCGGCTCCGAGATGCAGATTCCGGGGTGCTGCTCCATAGCATTGGCCAGCCACGTGGTCCCGGATTTGGGAGCTCCTAGCAGAAAGGCACCGACCTCGGGCACCAAATCCTCCATCATCGACACGACTGCTCCTGCCCCCTGTACGATATAGGTTGTACGCGCCCCCGGCGGTGTGATATAGGCAACTACTGTCGCACGGCCGTATTTCAGGTGGCTGTGATGGACAACCGCGTAGTCTGGCTGACCGGGCTCTCAGGAGCCGGCAAGACGACCATCGCCTTGGCTGCGGCCGACCGCTTCGGCTGCGAGGTACTCGACGGGGACACCATCCGTGACTTCTTCTCTAACACCGACTTCAGCCGCGAGGGCCGCGAGCGCCACTTGCTCGGAGTTGCTCGCATGGCCAAGATGATCTCCAAGCACACCCCAGTGTTGTGCTCTTTCATCACACCATACGAGGACGTCCGTCTGAAGATACTCGAAATCCTCCCTGACAACGCCGTGATGGCGCATGTCTCCACCTCCCTAGAGGTCTGCGAGGAACGTGACGCGAAGGGGCTGTATGCAAAGGCTCGGAGTGGGGAAATCTCCAACTTCACAGGGATAACCGACCCGTTTGACGCTCCCGAGTGCGCCCATCTCACCCTCGACTCCAGTGGGGAGGAGGGCAAGAGCGTCTCCGAATTGGTTGATCAGTTGGCGCACCTGTTTGAGAAGTCGAAGGGCGTGCTGCTGCCAGGCCGTTGGCAGCCACTGCATGTTGGCCACGAATGGCTCATCCAACAGGAGCTCGACCAGGGCAAGCGCGTGATTGTTGGCATCAGGGACACCCCCGTGTCCAAATCCGATCCCTATTCGGCTCAGATACGCAAGCGGATGATAGAGCATCGTTATGCGGGTGAGGACGTCGAGGCGTGGATCATGCCTGACATAGAAGCCGTCTCGTACGGCCGCAAGGTCGGCTACGAGATCCGCGAGGCGGAGGATATCCCGGCCGAGGTGTTCGAAGTCTCAGCGACAGGAGTTCGCGGCGGCAATCGTGCCAACGTGTCCGAGAGAGTCATGGAGTTCATGATTCGAGAAGGGATATGGGATGGCGAGTGAGCCCGACGGCTTCTTGGGTGTCGGACATCACGAGCGGCTTGATGGCGGACAACCGCGAGGAGCTTCAGCGCATTGCCCAACTGGTCGAAGCCAATCGCGAGCGCATGCAGGCCATAGAGCAGCAGGTGCGCCAACTAGAATCCATCCGAATCGAGCAGATGCAGGCCATTGAAGCCCTGTTGGCCATTCCGAAAGAAGGGGCCGAAGGAGCAATGATACCTCTGGGCTCAGGAGTCCAGATTGTCGCTGACATCCCTCCAGAAGGCGGCGCGGTAGTGGACATCGGCAGCAGGGTGCAGACCGAGCGCACCAGAGAGGAGGCAGCCGAGATTCTTTCTAGGAGGAGCGAGGAATTGGTTACCATAATCGAGAGGATGAAGACGGAGTTCGACGAGCTCGAACAGACCACAATCGATCTCGCCCAGAAGTTTAACGAAAGCGTCGAAGGCTTGGAGTCGGAGGAGATTACCGAAGAGCCGGCCCCGAGCGCACCCGCGCCGCGCCGCGCGAAGCGTAAGCGAGGCACCGACCTCACCTTGGATGATTGAGGCGAGCACATGGGACTGTTCGACCGCTTCAAGAAGCGCTTCAAGAAGACCAATGAGGAAGAGATCACCGCAGAGGGAGGGTCCGTCGAGGCCGAAGAGGCCGTTGAGCAGGGCAAGCGGCTGAAGGAAGCACTCGAGGAGGCTAGACCATCCGCACCGGTCGCTGCAACTACCCCCTCCTCAGAATCAGATGACGAATGGGACAATTCCGAAGAGACCATCGAGGACCCTTTCGCCAAACCAGTCGGTCGTAAGGAACGCAAGAAGGCCCGCCGAGCAGCATCCGTGGAGAAGGCAGAGCGCCCCGTCGAGTCGAAGGAACCGGTAGCCAAGGATCCGATGCAGAGCACCACTGGGCACAACCTCGTTGCCAGCGGGCCCGCCGAGATTGAAATCGATCTTAGTGACTCAGCCACCAAGACTGGCGGCCGGGTGGTGATGAGCAGTGACAAGTTGGATAGGATACTAGAGGACCTCGAGGAAGAATTGCTGATATCTGATATGGCGCAGAGCGCCGTCGAGGAGGTCATTCATACACTCAAGGCGACACTCATAGGCACACGCATATCCACCACCAAGAAACTCGAGGTGGTCGTCGAGGAAGCTCTCAGGAGCACCTTACTCCGTCTTCTCGAAGCAAGGTACTGGGACTTCGACAAGACTGTGGACGCCTTTCTGGTGGATGCTAGCCCCGTCGTCATCATGTTGGTCGGTGTCAACGGCACTGGCAAGACAACCACTACCGCAAAGGTAGCGCACAGATTGAGCCAGCAGGGCCGCAGTGTCGTACTGGCTGCCGCGGACACCTTCAGAGCCGGGGCCATCGACCAACTCGCGGTTCACGCCGACCGTCTCGGAGTGCGTTGCATACGCAGCCAGAGGGGGGGCGATGCGGCTGCGGTTGCCCGCGACGCCGTGGAGAGCGCGAGGGCGCGCGGAGAGGATGTCGTGATAATCGACACAGCAGGCAGGATGCAGAACAAGACCAATCTGATGGAGGAATTACGCAAGGTCCACCGAGTCACCCAGCCCCATCTGGTGATTTTCGTGGCTGATGCTCTGGCGGGCAATGATGCGGTCACACAGGCCATTGAGTTCCAACGCATGCTGAGCTTCGACGGCGCCGCCCTGTGCAAACTCGACACCGACGCGAAGGGTGGTGCGGCCCTCTCAATCGCACACGCCACCGGTCGCCCGATAGTGCTGGCAGGCGTCGGTCAGGGTTACGACGACCTCATCGACTTCGATCCGGCATGGTTCATCGATACCATTCTGGAGTGATGACCCGACCCGTGACCGCGTCGTTCTTGAGGCGCGACCCGCACGTCGGCGTGTAAATGTCCAATGATGAGCAGCCACTTGCACTCGTGGTGGTCGGCAACGCCACCACAGAGGGCAGGATACGCAGCATCATGAAGCATCAGGGGTGGCGTACCGAGTTCTGTGACGACGGCGACAAAGCGGTCGATGAATATGTCAGACTGCAGCCCGACTTGGTGTTCCTCGCTCTCGATATCCCCTCAATGGACGGTCACATAGCAGCCCTGGAGATGCGTGAGACCGACTACAGCGCGAGGATAACCATAGTCACCTCCAGAGCGGGTACCGCCAAGGCTGGGGACGCTGCCTACTCAGCAGGAGCCGTCGCCGTCCTCGTCACCCCCCTGACCCAGTCGGTGTTCGACGAGCAGTGGGAGGCGATGATGGGCGAGATCCCCCCTGCTCCCGGACTCGCCGACCTCGACGAGCTCTACCCAGAGGTCGAGGAGGCAGAGACGCCAGTCTTACCGATGCCGCCGTTGATGCCACTGACGCCGGAAGCAGTCGAGATGCCATCCGAAGACGCCCCCGAGCCCGAGCCACCCGTCAAGAAGAGAGGATGGGGGCGCAGGCTCCTCATACTCCTCATACTGGCGGCCGCCGCGACTGGTGTGTATGTCGCGTTGTACGGGGTCCCGGAGGACCTACCATTCGAAATTCCATCTCTGTGATTAGCGGCTTAGCAGGGCATTCCACGAAACCTCTGCATAAGCGGCAGCCGCTGCCACCGGATCTGCGGCGCCGTGGATGCCAGAGCCGACGATGATGCCATCCGCGCCGGCCCCGATAGCCTCCGCCGGATGCCCGTACCGCTGCCCTAGAACTCCTTCGGCAGCCGATAGGTTGACTCCCGGGGTCCAAATCATCTTGCTCTCTCCGACTTTTCCCCGTAGCGATGAGATTTCGTCCGGTGAACTGCCGTTTCCGATGTAGCCTAGCACGTGGGGCGAAGCGGCACCGGTCACAATCGTCTCGTCGGTGTAGCCCTCGGAAAGCAGGTTTCCGCGACTCGACATCTGCGCGAGCAGAAATACGCCTCCTATCCTCTGTACATCATCCCATCCCGCGGCGATGCCATCGATGATGTCCGGCCCGGAGACTCGATGGGCGGTGACGATGTCGGCCCACGAACGGATGTCGTAGATTCCCCCCATCTGGGTTTGTGAGACCCTACCTATGTCGGCGAACTTACGGTCTTCGAAGAGCATCAAATCATGTGAGTGAGCAGCATCTACGACCTTCTGCCAGGACTCCTGAGAGAAATCCTCGACCATGTCCACATGAGTCTTCAGTGCTGCGATGTGAGGCCCTACTTGGTGGATGAGCGACACCAACTCATCAGTACTCCCGAGATCGGCTGCCAGCACTACCAAGGTCTCTTTTTCAGCAGCCGTTTCCATGAAGCGATGTGACAGAGGATGGGCGCACCCACGCCATCTAGCACCCCATGCCTCGTCGGCTCGCATCGAACAGCCTCGCCGCCGACCCTCTCTCAAGGCTTTCCCTTTCT
>CAZSPJ010000061.1:0-2285 GCA_964608795.1 uncultured Candidatus Poseidoniales archaeon
GCGCACGAGGCAGATGTACTCGTCGAGATTGAGGAATTCCAGTCCTCGGTCGGGAATTAGGCCGATTTGACCAAGCGATTGCCTGATGAAGGGCAGTTGAGCCGGGCGGGTTGAGCAGTATGCGCGAGCAGTCCTCATCATTCGATGTCGCACGCATCGTGCGTGAGCTTTCCGAGATGGTCGGAGCACGTGCGCGCAAGGTGTACCAGCCGCACTACGAGCAGGTCGTCGTGCGTCTGAATCGGAAAGGGCTGCCCTCGACCGATCTGGTAATCGTCAGAGGTCGCCGAGTCTACACCTCGCAGCGAGACCGTCCCATGCCCTCGAAGCCGTCACAGTTCGCTATGGTGCTGCGTAAGCACATGAATAACTCCCGTCTTATCTCAGTCGAGCAGTACGGCTTCGACAGGGTCATCGAACTGACCTTCGAGCACGGCGGCGGTCGCCTCAGACTTGTTATCGAGCTGTTCCGCGACGGCAATGTGCTGTTGCTCGATGACAACGGGGTCATCATCCAGCCGCTTACTCACGCCAAGTACGCCAGTCGCTCGCTCAAGCGCGGAGTTGCCTACTCTCCTCCGCCCGAGACTGTTGATCCGCGCAATATGGACCGGTCGGCTCTCGATAGTCTGCTAGACGGCAGTCAGCACGACCTAATCCGCACACTCGCTGCTCGGGCCAACTTCGGTCGGATCTACGGCAGCACGGCATGCTCGATTGCGGGGCTCGAGGAGAAGGTGGATGCCAACTCACTCGACTCAGGACAGCGCGATGCGCTGGAGGGGGCCATCCAGTCGATGCTTGTTGAATTGTCAGAAGGCGATGGTGCGATGATGTGGATGGTCGACTCTGATGCTAAGCAGGCTTGGGAGGCCACTGACAACGAGGCCGACAGGGACGCTGCCTCGTCAGGAATCACCGAAATCGCCCCAATCGACCTGTCATACACGGATCGAAGCATGGCAGTAGGGGTTGCATCGCTATCTCTGGCCTACGACGCCGTCTTCGGCTCGCACGACGCTGCGGCGTTCATCCGCAGGGAGGAGGATCGTCTAGTCGAATCGGGCGAGGACGAAGGAGAGAAGCAGGCCAAGCTGGATCGTAGGGCTGCGCAGCAGAGCGCAGCCATAGACAGGTTCCACGAGCGCGCAGCGATTACTCAGGAACTAGGCAAGGCGATACAGGACAACTGGGAGCACGTTGATTCGCTGCTCGCGCAGTTCAACGACGCGGTCGCATCAGATGGCTGGCAGGGTGTCACAGACAAGATCTACGATGTACCCTGGATAGACAGCGCTGACCCGGCGAAGCAGACCATAGTGGCCTATCTCCCAGACGAGGAGGGGGAGCCGGGTGCTAGCATCACTCTCGAGGTCTCCAAGACAGTGCACCAGAACGCTCAGCGCTACTTCGAGGAGGCCAGCACCCAGAAGAGCAAGGCCAAGGGAGCCAAAGCAGCTCTGGCCGGCACCAAGCAGGCTCGCGAGAAGGCTGAGAAGCGCGCTGCCAAGGATGCTGCTGCGGGAAGACTCAGGTCGAGGCAGCGTAGCAAGCGTTTCTGGTTCGAGAAGCATCGCTGGGCGATGCTCTCAGGCGGCCACCTCCTCATCGGCGGGAAGGACGCAAAGGGCAACGATATCGTAGTTCGAAAGCACCTATCTTCCAACGACCTCTATTTCCACGCCGATCTGCACGGGGCACCATCGTGCTCGCTCAAGCTCAAGGACGGCTTGGCACCCAACCAGAACCCGTCAGAGGCCATCCCCGAGGGCGTGGCTTCGCTACAGATAGTACAGAATCTGGCTGAGGGTGTAGAAGACGCTCGCGAACTGCCGGAATCGCTGCACTCGGAGGCTGCGCAGATCGCGGTCTGCTGGTCGAGGGCGTGGGGCAGCGGAGGCGCTGCTGCCACCGCATTCCATGCCAGACCGAGTCAGGTCTCGAAGACCACAGAAACTGGTGAGTCGTTGGGTCGGGGTTCGTTCGTGGTGCGAGGGCAGCGCAACTGGCACCGCGACCTGCCTCTGGAGCTGGCCATCGGCATGGCAGTGGTGAATGGCGTCCCGATGCCAGTGTCGGGCACTCCTGCGACAATCTCAGAGAACTTCGAGAGATGGGGCAAGGTGATTCCTGGGAGGGAGAAGAAGGAGAATATTGCCAATCGCATCTCAAAGGCTACCGGTCTAGCGCAGGACGACCTGCTGTCATGCCTTCCTCCTGGTAACTGCTCGCTCGAGGACCACGGCCTGATTCAGTCTTGATCTCGAGATTGCCATTCGGGCGCG
>CAZSPJ010000061.1:2385-4845 GCA_964608795.1 uncultured Candidatus Poseidoniales archaeon
TTCGGCGACAATGCTTCAAGCGACGGCTGTCAGGAGGGGACATGGGAGAGAGTGGGCCCGGCAACTGGACATATGCTGATTACCTAAGGTTGCACGAACTGCTGGAATTGCAGGGGGAGGACCGCGGGATAAACTCCGACGAGATGCACTTCATCATCGTCCACCAGACCTTCGAGCTCTGGTTCAAGCAGGTGATTCGCGAACTCTCCGAGGTCCGCGACATCCTCGGAGGGGATCACGTCCCCGAGGACGATATTCCGCGAGCCGTCGACCACCTCGGCAGGACCACCGAAATCTTCCAGTTGATGGCCAATCAATGGGCAGTACTCGAGACCCTCACACCTCAGGGCTTCCTCGCGTTCAGAGATGGCCTCGGTACGGCCTCAGGCTTCGAGTCGTTCCAGATGCGCGAGTTCGAGATTCTCCTCGGCCTCAAGGACGAGGACAGGATTGGCGGGATGGATCCGTTAACCAACTTCAGGGCGATGGCCGAGGTAGACGAGCGCGGTGCGGCCATGCTAGCGCGACTGGAGTCTGCGATGTCGAAGCCGTCGCTGTGCGAGTCGATGATGAACTGGGTCGAGCGCACCCCCATAATGGGCTCTTCATACGGCAGTGAGGGCGATGATGCGGCCGTGAGGGCGTACATCGAGGCTCATCTAGAATCCCACAGGGCACTCGGCGAGGCCGCATCCGAGAGGTCCTCGGGCTGGGGCGCGCAAGATCCGGCCAAAATGGCGGCGAGGATGGCGGCGGCCCACGAGGGCGCGGTGGACTTCCTGATGCCGGACGGAGAGGTCAGTAGAGCCCGTGCTGGTCTTCTGTTCATCGAGTCCTACCGCGAACTGCCGCTGCTCACTTGGCCACGCAAACTGATCGATGCAATCGTCGAGCTGGAAGAGTCGATGGTGAAGTGGAGGCATGCCCACGCACGCATGGTCGAGCGAATCATGGGGAGGAGAATCGGCACTGGAGGGACCAGTGGGGTCGACTACCTCGATGCGACATCACAATATCGCATTTTCAAGGACCTATGGGGAGTCAGGACGATACTGGTCAAGCCGCAGGAGAGGCCGACTCTGCACAACGCTGGGTTCTATGGCTACACCGCCGATTCGTAATCGCCGGCATGACCCGTCAATCGGACCATTGAAGGCTCGCTCGCCTCTCGAGCGTGTCATGCCGCAAGCGGTCATCTGCGCCTATGCCCGGACCCCTGTGGGCAAGCACCGTGGTGCTCTGTCCGGTTTCAGCGCTACCGAACTCGGCACGCTGGCTGTGGAGGAGCTGTTGCAACGAGCCGGTATCGAGGCGTCTAGCGGCATTATCGACCAGGTATACATGGGTCACGTCCTACAAACCGGTACCGGACAAGCGCCTGCAAGACAGGTGGCAATCAATGCGGGCCTGCCGGTCAGCACCCCCTGTACCACCATCAACAAGGTCTGCGGTTCAAGTCTCAAAGCTGCCATGATAGCGGCTACTGAAATCAGCGCCGGCGTCTCGAGCCTCGTAGTGGCCGGCGGCATGGAGTCGATGAGCAACGCACCGCACTTCATCAGAGGGGCCAGACGCGGAGAGGACTTCTCCTACGCCTCGCTGGAGTCGGTGCTGGTGCACGACGGCCTGAAAGACGCCTACACCGGTGAATCGATGGGCAATACAGGTGAGACGATTGCTGACGAGCACGGTATCACACGAGAGCAGTCTGACGCTTTCGCCGTGCGCTCGCACGCTCTAGCCAACAGGGCCTGGAACGAGGGTTGGTTGGACAAGGAGGTGTTCACCGTCGGCGGGCTCGAGCGCGACGAGGGTATTCGCACGGCTTCGAGCATGGAATCGCTAAGTGACCTAGCAGCCGTTTTCAAAGAAGACGGGCAAGTCACGGCGGGCAACTCCAGCCAGGTCTCAGACGGAGCCTCGGCGATACTGATCGCATCCGAGGAGGCCGCCGCGAAGTATGGTCTGCCTGTGCTGGCGCGCATAGTCGGATACGCCACCTCGGGTGTCGAGTCACACCGGGTGATGTCAGCTCCAATCCCGACAGTCCACACGCTCCTCAAGCAGACCGAGATGAGCATGGAGGACATCGACATCCTAGAGCACAACGAGGCCTTCGCAGCGGCATCGTGCGCCATTCAGATGGCTCTCGGTGCTTCGGAGGACTGTTTCAACCCACACGGTGGGGCGGTGGCGATAGGTCATCCGCTCGGAGCCACAGGTACTCGCTGCCTGATGACTCTGGTGAACGCCCTCGAGCGAACTGGGGGGCACCGTGGCATCGTGACGATATGTCTCGGTGGGGGCAACGCCGTTGCCATGATGGTAGAGCTTGATTGAGAGGATGGCACGCCCCCTGTGGGGGCGATTCACCGTCATAGGCCTTATTTGGGGGTCGCTGGTCGCCCGGCCGATGGTAGAGCCCGCAAGACCCCACACACGCTTCGAGAAGGCGAGGAT
>CAZSPJ010000062.1:0-4729 GCA_964608795.1 uncultured Candidatus Poseidoniales archaeon
CTCGAGGACGGGGACAGGTGCGAGGCTCTGGTTGCCGCTGGCAAACAGGTGCTCGTAGTCGACCTAAATCCCCTCTCACGGACCGCGATGACGGCCACCGTGACCATCGTGGACGAGGTCTCCAGAGCAGCCTCGGAACTCCTCGGCGAAGTCGTCTCGGGAGATTGTGAGCCAGGCGAGTGGAACAATGCGGCTGCGCTGAACGCAGCTCTCGAGATAATCTCGGATGCATCTGCCGAAGCCTGATTAGGCCGATGCGTAGTGTTCCTGCAAGAGCGCCTTGCAGCGCTCTGCGATGGCTTGGCCGACCTCGCTCGTGCTGGCTGACCCACCGAGGTCGTAGGTCACAACACCACCTTCGGCGAGGTGAGAGGAGATTGCTGACTCTAGGATGTCGGCACACAATACGGCGTCGGGGTCGTCGTGGCGCGCGCCGAGGTTGTCGAACATCAACTGGACCGATGATATCGCTGCTATCGGGTTGACCTTGCCCTGTCCGGCGTACTTCGGGGAGGAGCCGTGCACTGGCTCGAACAGCATGTGCTCGTCGCCTATGTTGGCACTCGCCGCCATGCCCATCCCGCCCTGTAGCACGGAGGCCAGATCTGTGGCGATGTCGCCAAACATGTTCGGCAGGACGACGACGTCCAGATCCTCAGGGTCCCGGACCAGCCACATCGTGAAGGCGTCAATGAAGGCCTTCGCAGTATCGATGTCCTCGTACTCCTCCGCGACCTCGTCGAACACCTTCCTGAACAGTCTGCAGCCACGAAGGACGTTGCTCTTGTCAACGCAGGTCACCCTCTGGGGGGCCTGCGAGTGCTCCTGCCTACGCTTGGCCAGCTCGAAAGCGAACTTGATGACTCGTTCGCTGCCTCGGCGCGAGATTGGGCGCGGGTCCCATGACACCTCGCCCTCGAGACCTGGAAACTCAGGTGTGTCTATCGGCTCGTCCTTTGCACCGACCGCGGCTTGAGCCGAGCGTCGCAGGAGGCTGTGGTACAACCCCTCAGTATTCTCCCTGATTAGCACCATGTCCACTAGGTCAGGGTCCCAGATGTCAGTGTGCTCGCCGTGCACCTTGTGCTGGACCCCGTGATAGAGTTTGACTGGCCTGATGTTGGCATACAAATCCAAGCCCGATCGAAGCCCGAGGATGACCTGCCCTCCGGCCATGTCACCGTTCGACATCGTCGCGCCGGGCCAGCCGATGGCCCCGAGCAGAATTGCATCGGAGTTGTCGCGGCAGTGCTCGAAGGATCCTTCGGGCCACTCATCTCCGGTCTCAAGGAAGTACTGCCCACCACATGGTATCTCAGTAATCTCGAAAGACATCGGGCTGTTCCCCTCGAACACCTCGATGACGCGCCTCGCCTCTGCTGTGACCTCGCGCCCCGTGCCATCGCCGGGGAGGACTGTCAGACGATACTCGCTCACGGCCGGGGCACTTGCTTTTCATTCATCAACCCAACCCACACAGACCTTCGCCTGATTGAAGCGATACTTGATAGACGGTCAATGCGAACAGGTGAAGCATGGACCGTTCGCCAGACGATGGAAGTGGTAGCCCACGAATAGATGTCAGGTCGCTGCCTGACTCGGTTGCGAGGCTATGGGAGACCATGCTCAGACTGGACCCGTCGTGGGATCTATCCGAATGGCTCGACGAGTGCGCTACCGACGAGCTTGAGCTTGTCGAAGGGCACTTGGGCCGGGAACGGTTGCGCTTGGAGCAGAGGCTGCATCGCATCGAGACTCTGGTGAAGCGTCTACGCCGCCAGCGGGAGGTCGTCGAGAGGTCCACTTGGACCGATCCGAATCAGAGGAATCTCTTCGATGTGTATGAGAAGGACGGTTCCGAGAAGGTCTCTGAAGATGAGGTCGATGAAGGCGAGGCCGCAGTCGATTTCGGCTCGCTGGACGCTGGGGACGATCCCCTGCTCGCCATTGTGTCGGAACATGTCCTGAGCGTCATCGAGGCGGCCTTGGAGGAGGGTACCGATCGGGTCCCCTTCGACCGTCTGGTGGACCAGTTGGACGCGGTGGGCATCCGCGCTGATGAGATTGACGAGGCGGTTGCCTGGCTGCTACAGAGGAGGGTCATCAGCGAGTTGGAGCAGGACTGCTTCGGACTTGACTTGTGATTGCCGTATCCGGGCCTTTTCCCAAGCGACCGTACCATTCAAAGAAGGGCGTCCTGTCGCGTGGCCCGTAGTACCATGGCAAGTGATGCATCGGGATGGTACGCACGCCTCGACCACGTCTGCCCGGACAGGGGCGAGCAGCTCTCGGGTTGGCTCGATTCGTGGGAGGAGTCAATTTCCCACGGGACACCAATTGCTGCCACCATGCCCAACCACTGGCCCACCCTCCCGGCCGGACTGCTCTCCGATCCCGGGGCGGTCCTCGAGCACCTGCTCTCGCGCTACGAAGCAGTCAGCGACGGCAGGTCCCCCAGAGGTGCCTATTCCACTCCCAGTAGGCTTGTCCAAACTGTTCTGGCGGACGAACTGAAGAGCGCCATGCACAGCAAGACGACTAAGAGTCCCCCAGCCACCCTGTCATTGGCTGCTATGCCCCCAGGCTTCCGGGCCTATGCAGAGCGCCTCAACGAGACCGCGAGGGGCGATGGGGAGGAGCCCTGCGACGAGTCGGTCGAGGCGGGCGA
This sequence comes from uncultured Candidatus Poseidoniales archaeon, assembly GCA_964608795.1. Lineage (GTDB taxonomy): Archaea > Thermoplasmatota > Poseidoniia > Poseidoniales > Thalassarchaeaceae > Thalassarchaeum. The sequence continues at coordinate 2,669 of CAZSPJ010000062.1, forward strand.
GCGGACCCGCTCGGGCATTCCGCTTCCGTTCGCCGACCCTGCGGTCGGCGGTGGCGTGGTGCCTAGTCGCGCAATCAGAATCCACATCCTTCGAAGCGGGGGTTCCTCACCTAGCGAGATTCGTGCAGACACCCTGAGGCTTCTACGCGGCATGCAGATGTCGGATTCCTCCGAAATAGCTGTGGCGTGCACGAGGAGGAGACTGCTTCTGGTTCTGGCACGGGCAGGGCTCGTAGACCTCTGCGGTGATGGAGACGAGGTCAGAATCGGCCGCAGCGAGGCCGAGTTGATCCTCGAGGGCAGCATCAGATGCCTCGACTCCCTACGCGGAGACTGGCCGTGGGCCGAGGCTCCCCGGTTGCTGGTCAGCCGACCGCCGTGGCTGCGTATCAAGGACCGTTTCCGAGGGCACCCCGAAGGCAGCGAGATGCGAAAGCGACTTTCGAGGTCGCTGCGCGGTACGACCGAATCCGACGGCAGTCCGAGGTTCGCTGCGCTTCGAGGTAATGTGAATCTCTACAGACTATTCCTAGAGCGTTCCATGAAATTGGTCCGCGAGGGCGGCAGAATTCGCATGATCGTTCCTGACGCCCTGCTGCGCGAAAAGAGCAGCGTTGCTCTGCGCAAGCTGATGGTGGAGAGCAACCAGTGGGTGTCGTCGTGGTCGTTCCCCGAGCCCCAGAGAGTGTTTCCGGGAGCATCCCAAGGAGTCCTCGTCATCGGACTGACTATTGGCGGCAGCACCGAGATGATGACCAGCTTCGGTCCGCTCGAAGTCCAAGACCTCTCAGTCAGCACGGGACTGGACAGCAAGGCCCCGTTCCTAGAGATGGAGCGCGGCCCGTGGTCTGTCTGGACCGATATGGCTTGGGCAGTCCCTAGGATGCCACGCGAACCCTACATGAGGAACGCCGTTCTCAAGGCGATAGACGATCTCGCTGACCAGCCTCGCTTGGGCGAGGAGGGGAACTGGCTCAACCCTACCGACAAGCCGATTCGCGTCAGGGTCGGCGAGATTGACCAAACCAACTGGTCTTCTGACATAGGCAACTGGAACACCGACTCGCGGGGCGTGCCGTTCATCAGAGGGGCCCACTTCTGCCTCGAAGACGGCGAGGTCAGCATCAGTCACCCGGCATATGACGTCGAGATCGACGAGGGGTCCATAGAGCGCTCGCAGGCTCTGTGGAAGGGCCCTATCGAGCCGCGAGGCATCTCCAGAGTGGCCTGCCAAGCCATCGTGAACGCCCAGAAAGAGCGTCGTCTCCGCTGGGCGGTCGTCGCGCCAGACTGCGTGCTGGGCAACTCGGTTAACTTCCTGCAACTGCCCGAGGCCGTCCTCGACAGTCTCGCCGTGGAACACGGCAGTGTCGATGACGGTCTCCTCTTCGTGGCTGCCCAGCTCAACTCGGAGGCCTTGGACCTGTGGTCGAGGGCGTGGGCAGCGAACAACAACGTGAACAACTACGAGATTGAGAGTCTGCCGTTGCCGCCACCTTCCACCGAAGGCGCCTTGAATTACGCTTTGAGGCAATAAAGCGGAAGGCGCTCGTCAAATTGTCGGAACTAATTTTCCGCATTCCGGTATCAATGATGCCAAAGCACCAAACAGACTATTATCCGAGGGTGCCGTACGGGGAGCGTTCCATCGCGTGAACGATGGTCTACGAGGAAGTATGAAATGGGTATACACCCGAAAATAGGAATCACAGGGCTACCTCGATCCGGGAAATCCGCTGTCCTAGACAAGGTCGTCAGCATGGTCATCGCGGAGCACAAGGCGGACTCCCGAGGGTCTGGGACGGGCTCGGGGGTGATAGGGGGCATGAGAACCAAGGCGATTATCGAGGACGGCGAGAGGGTCGGATACGCCTGCATCGACATCGAGACTGGAGAGAGCGGGGTCATGGCGCATCGAGAGATAGACTCGCGGAATCGAATTCTCGGCTACGGCATAGACCCCAGCGAGGTCGACAGGGTCGGTGTGCCGGCTATCCAGAACGCTGTCGGCAACTGCGAGATACTCGTCATCGACGAGGTCGGCAAGTTCTCGGTCGAGAG
>CAZSPJ010000063.1:0-4675 GCA_964608795.1 uncultured Candidatus Poseidoniales archaeon
ACTCGCAGGTCCCTGTGCAGCCAGGTGTTGACCCAGACCATCCCGGTCTCTATGGCCTCGGAGACCCGCTTGCCCTTCTCGAGATCACCAGTCCATACGCTTCCGGCGAGCCCGTAGCGGGTGTTGTTGGCAATAGCCACTGCCTCGTCTTCGCTGCTGAATGGGTGGAGCGTGACCACGGGCCCGAAGATCTCCTCCGTCGAGCACCGCGAGTCGGGACTCAGTCCCTCGATGACCGTGGGACCCATCCAGTTGCCATGCTCGAATTCCGCGGGCATACACGGCGCCCCACCGGTGAGCAGATTGCCTCCTTCCTGCTTGGCCAACTCGACGTAGCTCTGCACCTTCTCGAGGTGCTGCCCCGAGATCAGCGCCCCGAGGTCGGTGGCCTCGTCTGAGGGATCTCCCACTCGCATCGCTTCGACCGCGTCGATGAAGCGGTCGCGGAACTCATCGTAGATTGAGTCCTCGATTAGGATCCTAGAGCCGCACAGACAGACCTGGCCCTGGTTGAGGAAGCCCGCTCGGACGACCCCTGCCACTGTGGATTCCATATCGCAGTCCGCGAAAACAATGCTCGCATTCTTGCCACCGAGCTCGAGGCTGAGTTTCTTGAAAGCGGGAGCGGCCGATGCCGCCACCTTCTCACCGGTTGATGTCCCACCGGTGAATGAGACCAGATCGACGTCCGAGTGGGCCACCAGTGGGGCCCCGGCTCCAACCCCGTCCCCGTGCACCAGATTGACTACACCAGCCGGTAGGCCGACCTCGTCGATGACTTGCATCAGCAGGTCTGCGGTCATAGGGGTCAGCTCACTGGGCTTGCACACCACTGTGTTGCCCATGCCAATGGCTGGTGCGACCTTCCACGAGAGCAGGTAGAGCGGCAGGTTCCATGGAGTAATCAGAGCGCCGACGCCGACCGGCTTGTGGACGACGTAATTGGTCGCGCTGGCCATCTCGAAGACCTCCTCCTCGTGCTCTCGCAGCATGCCTGCGAAGAAGCGGAAATTGGACACCGAGCGCTGCGCATCGACATCACGGGCCAACGAGATTGGCTTACCGGTGTCACGGCTCTCGAGCGCTGCGACATCCTCGTAGCGCGCCTCGAGGGCATCGGCGATTCGGTCCAGCCAGTCGGCGCGCTCGGAGTGGCTTAGAGCGCCCCAGGCTGGATGGGCAGAGCGAGCTGCAGCGACAGCAGCATCGACGTCAGACGAATCGGACAGCGGCACACGGCAGATGTGCGAGCCGGTTGCTGGCTCGGTGTTGTCGAGCCACTGGTCACCGGAGTGAGTGACGAATCGTCCACCGATGTAATTGCATAGATCGTCTATTCAGTCACCCCCTGAACTTTCGTTGGCGAACGGGTCGGAACGGGTCATTCCCGCCGAGTACTCCTTCCAGTCCAGCGTGAATCTGTCCCGGTCCGGGTCCCATTCGTCCCAGGTAACGACGCTCTCGAGTTCCTCGAGGTACTGCGGGGGCACCATCCCTGACACGATGAACGCCTTCTGACGATGCAGGGGATACGGGTTGCGCAGGCGGATTCCGAGCACCCCGAGCACGGCGCGGGCGACGTACCAAGTGGCTTGGCTGTTCCAGCCGTGAGCGATCTTGATCACTATACCTAGGCCCTTGGGCCAGTCAGGATGGATTATCGACAGACCGAGCAGACCATCAGCTCCCTCCTTGGCTAGGATCCTGCCCTCGCCCGCTTTCAGGCAGGTCGAATCGAGCCGATTGAAGCCGCCGACGAGGTCGGGATGGCTGTTCATGGCATCCCAGATCCAGTCATCGTCTTTCTCACGGACGAGCCCTGCGAACATCACTGCGAGCTCGTCGACGGTGTTGGAGGTCGTAGGCAGTCCGCAGCCATCCTTGGCGACCCTCTGCGGCTCCCAGTCGGGCTTCCCCATCATCCGCCGGAGCACATCGAGGTACATCGGGAACCAAGGCGAGCTCGGTAGGGTGTAACCAGCCCGGTTGATGCCCATGCACCGCAGTGCCTTGAGCATCGCAGCGTGTTCTCCAGAGCAGGTGTGGAACCAGCGGCGTGGGCGCCTGACCTGCCGGCCGAACTGAATGAGCGGAACGTCCAGCGGGCACTGCATCAGCCCCCACTCGGACTCGGTCAGCAGCGACTGCGCGGCGGCCACGTGCTCGGTGTCGCCGTTGTGCGAGGAGCAGGCTATGGCCATCTGCTCGCTACTCAATCCCTCGGAGGCCAGTGCCTCTTGGAAAGTCTTCATCATCAGCGGCTTCATCATCGAGCGCCCGTAGACCAGCACGTTGCCCCCGAAGGAGTGCACAATCTCGGTGCCGTGGGCCCAAGCAATCGCACCGTGGATGGTGTTCTCGGAGACATCCATGCGGCGGAAATCTACCAAAGGCTCCCACTCGACATCGCGACCCGTCGCGATGCCCTCATACTGCTCGCCGAGAGGATTGGTCGGGTAGATCGCGGAACCCGGTCTCCCAGGGGCCACGCTCGATGGCCTGTCGCTACCGTCCTCCTCGCTCATTTCAGGTGCCTCCATTGACGCGCGGTGCGACCTTGGTCATGAATGCCGTCATGTTCCTCTGCACGCGCTCGCTGTCATGGTTGAAGAAGTCGAACCAGCACATCAGGCGGTCTTCGGGGTGAAATCTCTCGAGTATCTGCTCACAGACCCTCTCGACATTGCCAATCACCGCATTGTCCGTCGCCCGCTCGATTTTTGCCGGGTCGATGGTCCCTTCCAGTGCGCTCCAGTACGTTGAGAGCGCAGCTCTCGCCTCCTCCATTGCAGCATCGTTCTGCTCGTCCGGGGTGAGTCCCTCCTCGTCGTTGACAAAGACCATGATGGTGCGAGGCATCATGCTGCGCTCCCACGGCCCTCCGTCGGAGTGGTAGTGCTGCCTGAATCTTTCATGGGTTTCCTCGATGATGTGCGGGGGGGTGATGCTGAGGTTGAACACCTGCACCGGCCGGAGTTTGTTCACCTCGACCTGTAGGGCAGGGTCGTGACTGCCGAGCACGAGGTTGAGCAGTTCCCTGCGCCACTCCTGCGGGATCGTCTTGATCTCCTCGAACTCGTAACGCCTTGCGATTTCGATGGAATCTGGAGCCGAATCGAGGCCCCGCAGAGATACAGCCGCATCCTGAACATTCTCCCAGTCCCCATCAGAGCGGAAGTTGGAACGACTCAGAATCGTCGGCTTGGTCATGTCGCTGGACAAGACCTCGCCGTTCAGCAGTCGGAGAAAGATCTCCGAAGCCTCGGCGAAGACTTGTCCGCGTAGAGCGGGCCACGCCGCCTCCTCCACAGCGTCGCGCGGCACGATGCCATATGGCCGTGCCATGAACTCGAAGCGGCCCGCGGAGAACCCGATGTGCAGCCTACGACTCTCACTCGGGTCCATGCCGTGCAGGGCTAGGAACGCACCGACCCGCTCTGCCTGGGCGATCGGCCCTCCTGAAGCGAGTATTGACATCACTGCGCTCCCTACTTCCATCCGCTCGGTGCGGGAGAGCATTTGACCCGCGATTTGGAAGAAGTCCGTGCACAAGCCCACTTCTCCTGGGAAGTGAGGCACAACTGGTTTGCTGTTGTTCTTCTGGACCTCAGTTGAGAGGTGCGCCTGAGCGACCCATCCAACTCCGAAGCCCAGTTTGTCGGCTAACTCGACCTGATCGAAGAAACTGGCGAACATCTCTCTCTCGGAGGGTGTTTGGCCAGTTGTGTCAGGCGTTTGCGCGATTGAGAAGAAGATATCGAAGCGCAAGCGCATCACCAATCAGATTGACCTCATTCTTCCGCCGTCAACGGCTAGACTGACACCGCGGATAGCTCCGCTTGACGGTAGACATAGGAAAGTGACAGCGACGGCGGTCTCAAGAGGGTCGACGAGGCGTTGGATGGGCACCCCGCTCATCCATTCATCGCGCACGTCCCCGACCGGCTTACCGGTGCGCTCGGAGATCGAGGCAGCTAGGGAGCCGAGCCTGTCGGTATCAGTGAAGCCGGGCATGATATTGTTGATGGTCACACACGCGGGCAGTTCGCGAGACAGCGACTTGGCCCACGATGCCATCGCTCCGCGTAGGGTATTGGACAGGCCGATGTTGTCGATCGGCTCGCGCACCGAGGTCGAGATGATGTTCACGATTCGCCCGGTGCCGGCTGCTTCCATTCTAGGAACAAGTGCCTGGGTAATTGTGTGAGCAGCGTGCAGGTGGCGGCGGAACGGCCCCTCAAACTCGTCAATGGTGTTCTCTAGCAGCGGGCCTCCGGGTGGGCCACCTGAGTTGTTCACTAGGATGTGTATGGTGCCCATACCGGATACGGCCTCGCGTACGGCACTCAGATCTTCGAGATCCAGTGCGAGAGCCTCGTGCCCGTCTCCGTGCATTTCTGCGACCAGAGAGTCGAGGTCGGCTGCGGAACGGGCGCACGCTACGACGCGGGCGCCCGCGCGAGCGAGCATCAGCGCGCAGGCGCGCCCGATGCCCTTCGAAGCACCACAAACCAGTGCAGTCTGTCCGTCTAGGGCGCCGTCGGCGAATGGGAATCCGTTATCGAGTAGTTCATCGTTCATTTTCACACCTAATCCACGTAATGAGCGTACGTCTGGTCACGCAGTTTCTGGTAAACCACCTCGAGCACCTCATCCGGCGCATTGCGGAAGGTCG